>JALONW010000256.1 GCA_025454725.1 Anaerolineae bacterium | reverse complement strand
CCCACCGAGTGACCCATCAGGTCGTTGACCTCCTTAAAACGGTCAAGGTCGATGAACATAACGGCCACGCCGCGCCCGCGCAGGGGAGCCTCGTTGAGGAAGGTCTGGAGGCGCTGCTCGAAATGCTGGCGGTTGGTGAGGTTGGTCAGGTGGTCGTGGTTGGAGCGGTACTCCAAGGTCTCGTTGAGCTTCTGCACGTCTTCCAAACGCTTCTGACTGAGCATATAGAGCGTCTGGATTTCGGCCTCGGTGCGCTTGCGGGCGCTGATGTCGCGCATAGTCATGACGTGCGCCATCACGCCGGTATAGCGCACCGTCCGCCCAGAGATTTCCAGCGGGAAGCGCTCGCCGTTCTTGCGGATGCCCGTCACCTCGTGCAGTCGTTGGTCGCCGAGGCTGAAGATGTCCTGCACGATGTGGCGGCTTTCGGGCGCGACGAACTCGGTCTCAGACATACGAACCAGCTCGTACTGTTCATAGCCAAATAGCGCAATCAGCGCCCGGTTGGAATAGATGATGACCCCATCGACGCTGACGGCGATGCCGTCGAGGCTGGTCTCGGCGAGGCGGCGGAAACTTTCGCGTGATTCGGTCAGCGCGACCTCTAGCTGCTTGCGCGTGGCAATCTCGTTCGCCAGCTCACGGGCGCGGCGCTCGACCACCGCCGTGCGCTCGTCGATGCGCTTTTCCAGCGACTCGTTGAGCGTGGTCAGGTCAACATTGCGCTGGCTGAGGGCGACCATCGAGTCGTTGAGCGCCCGCGATAGGATACCAACCTCATCGGAAGAGTCATAAGTAGGGATAGCGACATTACCGATGCCCGCTCGCATCTGCATAATCGCCCCGACGATGCGCCGCAGCGGCCTGAGCATCAGTCGGATGACACCGAAATTGACCAGTGTGAAGCCGCCCGCCAGCGCCAGCCCGACCGCCAGCAGCGCAAGTTGGAACTGGGCGGCAGGGGCAAGCGCTTGGTCGCGGTTTTGGCGGACGATGACCGTGTAGCTCAGGCCGGGGAAGTCGAGGTAGCCGGTACTGCGCGCAAATCCCGCTACGTAATGGTTTTCGTCCTCATCCACGGTAAGACCGTGGCCGCTCAAATCGCTGGTCTTCGCCATCATTTCAGGGGTGGGGATGGCGTAAGGTTCACTGACGTTGGGCGGGACACTGAAACCGCTTTGCAGTACGACATAGCCCTCGCTGTTGATGACCAACATCTCTGTCTGACCCGCAGGCGAGGGGGACGAAAAACTGTTTAGGTTGATGGCGCTCAGGGTGGCCGAAACCCATGACCAATCGATGTGAGCGCCCAATACGCCGACGATTTCCCCGCTGGAATCATAGACCGGTGCAGCGACATCAAGGAATCGCAGCCGTTCACCCTCTGGCACATCGAGTAGGCGCTCTAAGAGGACGGCCTCGTGCAGGTCGCCGACGTATGCCCCCATCAGGCCGCCTATAAACCACGGGCGGGTGCTGACGTCTACCCCTTCCAACAGCGCGTCATTGGCCGCGATGACCACGCCATCTACCCCAACATACCCCACCCACGCATAGTATTCGTGGCTGGCGGCAATAGCATCCAGCAGGATGCGCTTATCCTCAATGGCGATGTCGTTATCACTCAGGTAGCTGCTGTCGGCCACGGCAACGATTTCATCAATGCCAATCCCGACCTCATAGTCGAACCGGTTGATGGCGGACCTCGCCTTGTCCTCAAATACCTCACCGATGCGGTCCGCAAGGTAAGACATCCCCAGTAGGCCGCCCAGAAGGCTGAGGATGAGCGCCAGCACCAGACTGCTGATGATGGTGGTCAGCACCAAGCGGGCGCTCAGGCTGTTGCTGAGGCGGTATGTGGGTGGAACAGGTGAGGCGGTAGGTGAGGTTTCCACAATAAACCTAGCGTTGTTGTTACGTTTATAGCTGAACTATAGCACAATTTAAGCTGAGGCGTGTAATAACCATTCTAACGTCCTAAGCCCCTCCGCCCAGCGGTTGCGATGGGCGTTTGGAGCCGTCCCAGCGGATGTCTGGGATGAGGGAAGCGCGGTGGGCGCGGATACGGTCGGCGTGGGGCAGCAGGTCGGCAAGCATCTGCCGCACCTCGCCGGTCAGGTCGATCGTTGGGACATAACCGAGGTCGAGCAGCTTCTGGCGGTCAGGGTTGTAGTAGTGTTCACCGACCTCAGCGCGGGGGTTTTCGATGTGCTGCACCTCGACGGCCAAGCCCAGCGCTTCACCCGCCGCCTTCACCATCTCGGCAAGCTGTTTAATATTATAGGTCTGCTCGAACTGGTTGAACACGCGGTACTCGCCGGGCGCAGGCGGGTTCTCGCAGGCCAGCGCGAGGCACTGCACCGAGTCGCGCAGCGGCAAAAATCCACGGGTCATCCCGCCGCTCCCGTAGACCGTCAGCGGGTGGCCGATGACTGCTTGACAGCAGAAACGGTTGATGGCCGTCCCAAAGCACTGGTCAAAGTCGAGGCGAGTGGCCGAACACGGGTCATCAGCGGCGAGGGTGTCGGTGCGCGTGCCGAACACCACGCCCTGCATTACGTCGGTGGCGCGCAGCCCCCACACCCGGCAGGCAAAGGTGGTGTTATGCGAGTCGTGGACTTTGGTCAGATGATAGAGGCTGTTGGGCTGGCGCGGGAAGGGCAGAATATCGCGCCGTCCCCGGTATTCGACCTCGAAGAACCCTTCCGGGATGTCAAGGTTGGGCGTGCCGTACTCGCCCATCGTCCCCAGCTTGACGAGGTGGGCGCTGGGCGCGGCCTCCTTCATCGCCCACAGCAGGTTGAGGCTGCCGCCGACGTTGTTATGCTGGGTAAAGGCGGCGTGCGCCGCGTCAATCATCGAGTAGGGCGCAGACGGCATCTCGGCGAGGTGGACGATAGCATCGGGTTTGAACTCGGCCAGTGCCAATCGGATGAAGTCGTAATCCAGCAGGTTGCCCCGGTAGAGCGTCAGCGACGCCCCGAAACGGGCTTGGAAGGCCGCCGCTCGGTCAGGCAGCAGCGCAATCGGAATAGCCGACTCCGACCCCATTTCTGCCACCCAGTCGCGGCGCAGCATGGCGTCCAACCCGGCGAGGGTATGCCCGCGTGCCGCGAGGTGTTGGGCGAGCGCCCAGCCGAGGTAGCCGTCAATCCCAGCGATGAAAATCCGCACAGCGCGCCGTCCTGTCAGGTAATCAGCTATCAATCCGAACGCTGGGGATTATATCAGGCGGTTAACGGTGCGGCATGCCCTCTAATGTACCATCTGTCTACGGATATGAGGCTTGGGCGTACTCAAACTGGTGGTAAGACTGGACGAGGTTATCGCGCACGATATTGTAGTAGCACAAATTGCCACCGCCGAAAGGCAGCAGCACCAGAGGCGCTTCCAGCGTTACGGTTTCGACCGTCCATCCGTCCGGCAGTGTGGGGTTGAGGTCGGCGGTGCCGGTGGCGGTGGCGTGCATCACATAGCGGTTGCCCACACCATCGGATAGAAAATAGGCGGTCTCACCGCTGTCGTAGGTCATCTCGTGGCATTTGGCAATCGTGCTGATGCTGATGTAGCCCGCATCCACCACATCACCCCGGCAGCCATTGAGGTCGGGGAAACATTCTTGCCCGACGATGGTCGTCAGTTTGAGCCATGTGTAGCCGAACAATTCGTCTAGGGTGAAACAAGCCTCGCCCACACAGTCCGCTGGCGCGTCGGGCGACCGGAAGAAGCATGAGCCTTCAAACAACAGGTTGCGCGTCGAGTTCTTGAAGACCGGCAGGCGAAACGTATAGCTTTCCCACACGTCATCGGGCATGGCGTTTGCGCCGCCTGCCACATAGATGTCATCGGTCTCAAGGTTGATGATTTCTTTGGCGATACCGGGGCTGTCATCACCGCCGATGCAGCTCGATCCCTCTGGGCGGGTGGTTTGTATCGTCTGATAGGTGATGGTCAGCGGCGTGGGGGCTGTGAGGGCTTGAATTTGGCTGAAGATGACGACGGCGACCACCAGAAGCCCCACGAGGATGACACCACCAATGATTGAGAGGTTTCGTTTGGAGAAGCGCATGATTTGGAGGTCCTTTTGGTCGGGTTTTGTCTGATAGCCACCAGCGTAGCATCGCAAAACCTGCTTGGGTCGGCCAAAATAGAGTCATCGTCTGGTATTGGACAGTTGTCTGAAAGGTGCCACAGATGTCCACCGATGACCGGCGTAAGCGCCGCACCCAGCGCCAACTGGTTGAGGCGCTGTTCACGCTTATCCAAGAGAAAGACTATGCTGACCTGACCGTACAGGAAATTGCCGAGCGAGCCGATGTTGGTCGGGCGACCTTCTACATGCACTATCGCGACAAGGATGCGCTGTTGGATGATGCAGTCATGGTCGAATACCGTCAGATGGCCGATACTTTAGGCATGAGTCGTGACGACCCAACCCGGCCCGTCCCAGCGCGCTTGTTATTCGAGTATGTCTCTAGGCGGGCGAGTATCTTCCGGCTGCTGGTGGGCGGGCTGGGGCAAACGCGCGTCTACTTTAGGACGCGGGAGGTCCTCACCCAATTCGTTATGATCCAACTGCGCTTCCATCGTGCCGAAACAGACGACATGCCGTTGGAATGGGTGGCGCTGCATATCGCGGGATCACTGTTAACCCTGCTGCATGGTTGGCTGGAGGCTGGGATGCCCCACCCACCGGAGGTGATGGAACACTATTATCGGCGCTTGGTCGGGGACGGCGTGCGCGCTGTCCTCGGCATCCCTGACGGGGAACGCGGCATTCTATAGGCCACTTAGCCGTTGTCCAGCCACGCGCCGATGACCTTCTCATACAGCGTGTTGTGGGGCGTGGCACGGTAGCCGATAGACTCATAGAACGCCTGCATATCGTCCGTCCACAGGCTGATGTGCTGCCCCGGCGCTTGCGACTCGATGAGGCGCATCATCTCGCGGGCGATGCCCTGCCGCCGGTAGGCGCTGTCTGTCCACACATCGACGATGTAGGCGTTGCATACGCCGTCCGACAGCATTCGCACCGTGCCGATGATGCGGTCTCCGTCATAGGCGATGACGACATGGGCGGTGTTCTCGAACGAACGCTGGTACTGCTCGACGGCGCGCCCGTTGTCGAAGTGGTCGTCAATCAGGGCTTGGCGCATGGCCGCCCAATCGACCCCGTGGCAGTCGGTTTTATAGGTAATGGGCATAACGGCCTCTTTTTAGGTTATGGGAAGGTCACAGTGGTTCACAGTGTACCATTAGACCATCGATTTTGGGGGTTGCACATACAAATCGGCTACCCGACCCCCTCCCCAGTGGGTCAGATGCGGTACAATCGGCGGTTAATCCCACTTATTGACGAAAGCAGAGGGGAAAACACCTATGAAACTGGATACCAGTATCTTCCGTAAGTACGACATCCGTGGCGTCGCTGTCGGTGATTCACCGCAGATTACACCTGACGTCGCCCGCATGGTCGGTAAGGCGCTTGGCACATATTTGCCCAAGAACTTCGGCACCGAGCGCCTGTTCGTCGGCAGTGACAACCGCCTGACCTCGCCTGACCTTCGCGCCGCAATGATTGAAGGCGTCGCCAGCACCGGCCTCCACGTCACCGACATCGGCCAAGTGCTGACCCCGACCGTCTACTTCGCGTCGGCCACTTATGGCGACAAGGGCGCGGGTGTGATGATTACCGGCAGCCACCTCGCCACCCAGTACAACGGCATCAAGATGGCCTACGGCGCGCTGGCGCTGTCCGGTGACCAGATTCAGGCGCTGCTCCAAATCATCCAAGCGGGCAACTACGCCCACGGCAGCGGCATAATCGACTCTGACCCCAACATGGTTCACAAGCACATGGACCACATCGGTGGCATGGTGTCATTCCCGCGCCCGCTGAAGGTCGTCCTCGACGCTGGCAACGGTCTGAGTGGGACGTATGTCTATCCGCTGCTCAAGAAGCTGGGGCTGGAAGTCCACGGCCTCTACCTTGAAAGTGATGGGACGTACCCCAATCACCT
>JALONW010000255.1 GCA_025454725.1 Anaerolineae bacterium | reverse complement strand
TGATTGAACAGTTAATCGGCGTCAATGCCGTGATTTCGCCCCAGCGCGGCGAGGACCTGATTGTCCAGTCGCAGGCGTTGGGCATTCTCAAGGCGGTCGATAACGCCGGGACGCTGGCGCTCAACGATGCGCACCCAGTGGTCGAGAAGACCCGCCTCGTGCGTGACCGGATTGCGCTGCGCGTGGGGAATACGCTGAATGCACGTGGCTGGAACTACGTCAACTACGGCTTCCTGCTCAAGGGGCTGGCGATGGACCGTGAATTGGAGCGCCCCGGCCTCAACCGGGACGATCAGTGGCGCTCGCACTGGATTGATTTCCTCGTGCGCGAAGGGGTCTTGGTGCGTGAACTAACGCCGCATCACCTCAACCCAGAGGACCTCGTACCGGTCATCCGTATGCCGACTGGCACGATTCTCCCGATTGAAGACTTCTCCGAACCGTCTCCTGCCAAGGTGGGCAAGGCCAGCACCGCCGCCTCGATGACAGTGGACGAGATTTTCCCGCTGACTGAGGGCGAAGTGGCCGGTCAGCGGCTCCGACCTGTACAGCTCGACCTGTCGTTGGAGGAGCTGACCGCGCAGTACCCCGGCACGGCGGCCATGCTGCGGCGCATCATCGTCAGCGTGGAGCAGTTCACCAGTTACCGCAAGTTTGAGTGGTGTCCGCTGGGGAGCCTCCACAACCGCCTGCGCCCCTACGATACGGGGATGACCTTCCAGAGTGCGGTCGAATACCTCATCTTCCACGGCGCGGTAAGTGTCAATGAGTACGCAAATCCACAAAGTAGTTATAATACGAAGGGTATCTCGCTTTTTGAGGATAACCCGATTGTGCGGTATGTCCTTGACGAGCGCGACGCTTTTATCAAGCTGCTGTTGTCGCTCTACCGGCGTGACGTGTTAATATCGACGGTGGCAGCGCGTGAAACCATGTCATCGTGGGACTACGACCTGTGGTTCTCGATTATGGAGCGCGAGAACGTGCTGAACGCGCTGAACGGCAGGCCGGGCTTCTACAGCCTGTTCCGCACCCACCATACCGTCGCGCAGGTTGCAGCGACGATGGAGGAGGGCGGGTCAGATGACCAACCGATCCCGTAGCGGGTGGAACCTGTAGGCCGCACCCTGTGTCTGGGTGGCGGCCACCCGCCCCTGCCCCAGCCGTGCAAGAGAAAATTTGGGTGAACAGCCGAGGCCTTATGCACACCGACCCCACGGACACCGCTTTTCTGGCAGATGTCGCCTTGCTCGCCTCGGAGCCGGTGACCGATAAGGCTGTGCAGGCCATTCTCCAGCTCACGGTCAACAGTTTGGGCATCATGCGTTTGGTCTGCCGTGCCGAGGTGGACGGCTATTCTTGGGTGGTCAGCCAGCCCGGCCACACCAATGACCTCATCGCCACTGAGTACAGCGTCCCCTTGACCTTCCGCGATAAGGTGCTGGGTGACCTGCGCGCCTCGGTTCCGGTGGACAGTGTTGCGTCATTTGCGGTGATTACCCGCCTGCTCTCGACTGTCCTGCGTGACCGGGAGCTGGACCTCGCCGAGAAGGCCGTCCAGAATTACCGTGACCGCATGGTGCGCCTCGTCACCCACGACCTGCGGACGCCGTTGGCGCAGGTCATCGGCTACGTCAGCCTGTTAGAGATGGACCTCGGCGAGATGCCCGAACAGATGCGCTTTGTTGAGGGCATCCAGTCGGCGGCGGCGCAGATGGAGAAGCTGTTGGAGAGCATGATGCGCCTAGAGCGCCTGCGCCACAGCCCGCGTGACCTCTATACCCGCGTTAGCCTGTATCAGATGGCGGGCGGCGTGCTTCAGGACTGCCGCTACCCGGCATTGCAAAAGGGCGTCCAACTGGCCGCTGACCTAGAGCCGAACCCGCTGGCAATGGTCGAGGGGGATGAGTTCCTCATCCAGCGGGCGATGGAGAACCTCGTCAACAACGCCATCAAATTCACCATGCAAGACGGGCGCGTGACGATGCGCTTGACCTTCGAGTCTAACCGCGTCGTTTACAGTGTTGAGGATACCGGCATCGGCATTCACAAGGAACACCTCGACGACCTGTTTACCCCGTTTCACCAGATTAAGCACGACGACCAGAACCCGTCTCCCCCGGGATTTGGGCTGGGTCTCTCGCTGGTGGGCAGCATCGTTCAGCAGCATGGCGGCGATGTGTTCGTCCGCAGCACCATCGGCGTGGGCAGCACGTTCGGTTTCTGGCTGCCGCTGGTGCCTTAAACCGACGCCCGCACCTGTATCGACTGGACAATGTCCGCCAGCAACCCGTTGAACGCACTGAGGTCGGCGTCGGCGGCGTTGATGGTAATGAATACAGTCACGTCACGGCGTTCGATGAGGTAGAGATGGTCAAAATAGCCGCCTCGGTCGATGGTCACGCTGTGGGCGGTGTAGCCCGCCAGCAGGCCGGTCGAGGGGGTGCGCTCCAAGGCGTCAGCGCCTGCCAGCCCCGCGAACCATTCTTCAGGCGTCGTGAGTGTCGAACCGGTGGGTTGGTCGGCTGGCGTGAGGTCTGCTGACAGCCTGAGCGTCATCTGTCCCGGCTGGAGCTGCTCTGGGGGACGGCTCGTCCCCGCAAAGGCGTTGCTAAGGGTAATCGTCCCACCGTTAGCCGCCGACGCCCATCCTGACGGCACATCCGCCAAGAAATCGTCTGCCGCCAGCGTGATGCTGAGGGGCGTCACCGGCGCGGTGACACGGCTGCGCGGCGCCGACAGTTCGTTGGCCGACAGTGCCTCGACCGTCCCGAAATCGCCCTGAACCGTGACCAGCTCGGCCTGCACCCAGCCCCGGAACGGCGCGCCTTCCACTGATTGTCCGCTGAGGAGCAGCCACGGCACGCCTGCGCCGTCGGTGTGGCGCGCCTCGACCGTGTAAGGTGTGTCAGAGGCCGGGAGCTGCCCCAGTGACAGACCGATGCTGAACGGGTCGGCGCGTAGGAACGGCGGGCGCTCGCCTGTGAAGACCGCACTGGCGCTCTGGTCTGCGCCCGTGGGGTCGCTTTCAAGCAGCGGTAGGACAATCTCCGCCAACAGAACGACCAACAATACGAGAGCCACCCAGCTTCCCCACTGCTTCCACCACGGCACACGGCGCACCGGCGGCGGCTGATTCAGGCGCGCCAGTCGGTCAGAGGGGGGTGGGGCGGGGCGCTGACCGACCACCTTAGGCTTGGATGACGGGCGCAGCGATTCTGAACTGGGGCGGGTCTGTGCTTTGGGGTTAACCGTGGTCGGCGGCGCAGGGGCGGTCTCATCAAGGTCAAACGGCTCGGCGGGCGCACGCGGCGGCAGCGAGACCGGGCGGGTCACGGCAGGGCGGGCCGGGCGCGTCGGTCGGGCAGGCGACCCGACGGCGGCGGTCGCCACCAACCCATTAACCCCCGCCCGTGCCAGTTCGCCCAGCAGTTTGGGAAAAGCGACCTCAAACACGGGGCTGTAAAAATCGACATACTGGATGCGGTGGAGCTGGTAGTGCAGCTTGGTCGGGCGGTACAGCACCGTCAAGATGGTGCGGCGGTTGTCGAGGAAGTACTGCCATTCATCCTCAACGTTGCGTGAGGCCATCGAGTCAGGGGATACCACCACCAGCATCGCGTCGCTGGTGTCCAGTCCCTCTTGGATGGCGCTCGACCACTTCATGCCTGCTGGGATGTCCTCCACATCAATCCACACGTCTGCGCCCGCGTTCGACAGCGCGCCTGCCAAGCGGGTGGCAAAGGGTTCGTCGGCGCGGCTGTAGCTGATGAAGATGCGGGGCATGGGTAGAACCTCTTTCGGCTGCTGCTGTGGAGCGCGTCCAGCCCTATTGGCCGACGCAGGGTGTTAAGGGGTGAAGCTATCGCCTCCCAGTGGAACACACCATCATCAAGCAGAACCGGGGGCAGGATGAATAATCCGTGATGATTCCGGAAGATGAGGGTAGGGTGGAGAGGTGTTTATCCGCGCCCATTTCGGTTTGAAATTTCAAACTATTCTATCGCAAAACTGACCGTGCGAACGTTGACGCCGTTTGAAAGCAGTTCGACTTGGTACGTACTGCCTACTTGGAAGGCGAAATCGGTCTGGTCTACGAAGAACCAGATGCACGCGCCGTTGATAGTGAAGTCGGGCGCAAACTCGTAGTAGGCGACTTCTTGACCGTCGCGCAGCCAGCGCGAAGCCACCACGCCGCCGGGGCCAAGGTTGTAGGCCGTGGCGACGATATAAATTTGCGGGGTGCTGGGGCTAAACGTCGCCGTCGGGTTGACCGGGCAGTCGTCGCCGTCCACGCCGGTTGAGGTCACGATGTTGTCGAGGCGCGGGGCGGTTGGGTCAACGGTTGGCGCGGCGGTCGCGGGGAGGGTCGGCGCAGGCGTAAAGGTGGCGGTCGCGTTGGGGTCAACGGTCGGCGCGGCTAAAGTCACACCGCCGCCCGCCACGCTGATGGTATCGGGGGTGGGGCTGGCCTGTACAGCGGCGGTCGGGAACTGGACTGGGGTAATCAGGCTAACATCGGGGCGTGGCAAATCGAGTGCTTCCAGCGTGGCGATGATGCTGCTTTGCTGGCCACGGGCGCGAGAGACCGACTCGCGGGCGGCAATCTGCGTGACCTGACGGCGGTCGGCCTCATACGTAGCGGTAGTACGGGCGCTGGCGACCTCAGTCGAGAGCGTGGCGTTGATGGCGGCAGCCGTCAGGCCGATGGCCGGGTCAGTGGGTGGGGCGCAGGCGGCCAGCCCCAGCGCGCAGGCCAGCACCGCCGCGATGCGCCACAGTCGAGGGTGTCGCATCAGTGAATTTACCCCAGCCGGTCGAGCAGCAGTTGGAGCGCCGCTTGTGCCGAGCGCTGTTTGTTGGATGACCGGTCGCTGCTCTCCCAGTTGAAGACGGCGGGATAGGTCCCGCTGGGGCTGGCGACCGCCATATAGACGAGGCCGACCGGCTTTTCGGGCGTGCCGCCGCCCGGCCCAGCCACGCCGGTCACGCTAACGGCGTAATCAACGCGCAGCACGCGCCGCGCCCCCTCGGCCATCGCAATCGCCACCGGCTCACTGACCGCGCCGTGCTGGATGAGCAGTCCCGCCGGGACGCCCAGCATTTGTTCCTTGGTGCTGTTGGAATAGGCTACCACCGCCCCGATGACATAGGCTGAACTGCCGGGGACCTCGGTCAGTAGGTGGGCGATGAGGCCGCCGGTACAGCTCTCCGCCGTGCCGACCGTCCGCCGCAGCGCCTTGAGCCGGTTGCCGACCAAAACCTCTAAGGGCGTATCTTCCTGTCCCATTGTGTCTCCCACCTTATGCCCGGTGAAGCGCCAACCGATTAAGATTAGTCTATTCTACCCATTTCTATCCCTGCCCAAGAGTGCCAATTACGGTATAATGTGGGATATTCCCATGGATTTTGGGATAATGAGGGAAAACAAACCGCGATGGGTTTCTGGGGCTGGCGGCAGGGTGCGTGCGCGGCGTTCATCAGTGTTTTGGTGGTCGCTTGTGTCCCGACGCCCCAAACCCTTCCGCCCACCGCGCCCGCCTTCACCGCGCTTCCTGTCACCTTGACTGTGGTCAAGCCACCCGGCAGTTCCAGCCGCACCCCCAACGCCCCGCGCATCCTCACGGCTACCCCAGCGCCCGCCCGCGCCAACCTCGACATCGCCCCAGCCGCCTGTCGTGAGCTTCTAGCGGGCGGCGTGCAGTGTTTGGGTTTGATTAGCAATCCATCTGACGACCCAGTGGCCGCAGTCCGTTTGGAAGCCCAGTGGCTCTCGACCGACGGCACATCGGTGTATTCGGTCGGCGTCGAGCAGTGGGTTATCCTGCCGGGGCTGGCCGCGCCCTACCGTCTGTTTATTGCCGCGCCGATTGATGTGGTCGTGGTCAGCGCTTCAAGTGACCTCAACGGCGGGGATGGGCGCTGGGTGGTGCTGCCCATTGAGGAGCAGCTCAGCGGCTTGACCGATGACGGGCGCTACTGGGTGGCCGCGCAGGTGGTGAATCCGACCGATGCGTCAGTCGAGGGCGGTCGGGCGGTCGTCTCGCTGTTTGACGGTGATATGCTGCTGGGCTACCG
>JALONW010000254.1 GCA_025454725.1 Anaerolineae bacterium | reverse complement strand
ACGCTCAAGAGTTCTTCTTGTGCGCCAACCGGCATCGCGAACACTGCGATCAGCAGTGCCAGCAGAAGTGTAATCTTCTTCATGTATAGCTCCTTAGAAAGGAAAAAAACCGGGGTCTTGGTACGGACGGTCTGTGGTTTGTCCCCCTAGCAACCCACCGTACCTAAACATAAATTTAACATGTGCGGACTCCGTTTGCAAAAAACCACCCAATATCACATCTCCCTACGCCCACCCTACGCTGTCTCCTTTTTCTAAGGTTGGGCGCGACCCCAGCGCGTATCTGTCCGTAAACTTGTGTGTTATAGTAGGCAGTGCCAGAATGAGTAAGCGGTGAGAGGGGAACCTGTCTTGAGTACACCGACTTCAACCACAACCATGAGCCAACAATGGAACAGCCTCGTCCAGCTAACGCGCTGGCGTGAACATCTCCCATATGACATCCCGCTGACCGCGCTGGGTGCGCTGCTGGCCGTCTATGGCCTCGCCAATGGTCAACAGCTTGACCTACGCCTGCTGTGGGTGACGCTGGCGAACATCCTTGCCGTCGCCTACGCCTTTATGATCAACGATATTGAGGACGCGCCCGACGACGCCCGCGACCCGGAGCGCATCCACAAGAACCCGGTCAGCGCCGGTCGTCTGACTGTCCGCGCTGGGTATAACGCCTGCCGCATCGTCGCGGCGGTCTCACTGCTGCTGTACGCCACTGGCGGCCTGAGCGTGTTTATCATCGGCGTCGTGACGCTGCTGCTGTCGCACTTCTACTCGTGGCGTCCGGTGCGCCTCAAGGCCTACCCTGTCACCGATGTGGTCTCCCACTCGCTGATGTTGAGCGGCCTGATCGTGTTGTCGGGCTACTTCATCTACCACAACCAGCCGGGTGTGGCGTGGCTGGTGGCGGGCGGCGTGACGCTGTTTTCGGTTTATGGGCAGCTCTACAACCAGCTCCGCGACTACGAGTATGACAAGCTGGCCGGCCTGAAGAACACCGCCATTGTCCTCGGTGAGCGCAACACCCGCATCCTGATCTGGATCACCATTGTGCTGGCGTTCGCCTGTTTGATCGCTTCGGTGGTGATGGGCGCGTTCCCGTACTGGCTAGCAGGCGTGGTCGCCATCGGTCTGATTGTCAGCTCGTTCTTCAGCACCCAATACGACATGCGCGGCGACAAGTCCATTGACAGCAGCGCGGTCATCCAAGTGCGCGGCATGGTGGCCGTCAACGTCACCATCTTCGGCTGGCTGGTCACCGCGCTGGTGACACAGTTCCTGTTCTAGCGCGTACAAAAACCTACAACCCCACAACAATGAAAAGAGCAGCCACCCATACACGGTGGCTGCTTTTTTTGGGGTTGGCGCATCAGAGCGTGTTTGCAAACCCGCGAATGTCATTGGGCGACCCGACAGGTCGCCCCACAGCACGGATAATGCCACCTAGCGCAGGCGGAAGGCCATCCGCACTGCCGCGCCAGACGGGTCTTGGTAGCTGCTGACGAACAAGCTGTCAAACGGTGCGGTCACCATCTCGTAGGACGGCTCGGCTACCCCCAACTGCGCGCCGATACCCGCCACATCCATCCACGCGAAGCCGGTAGCCGGTTGGATGAGGAACGGGTGGATGGCCTCGATGCGCTCGGTGACACGGGGGACGGCCACCAGTGTCTCGCGACCTTCCAGCGTCAGGCTGTCCGCACCGAAGTAGGTCAGCGCGTCGGTGGCCTGCCACTCGTAGCCCGGCGCAAGCTGGTAGAAGATATAACCACTATCGAATGCGCTGGCGTCTTGCGGCAGGGTAAAGCCGAAGCCGTTGGCGGTCGGCGTGACCTCTGCGCCGAACTCCGCAATCAGCGCCGTGACGCCCTCCAATAGGGCAGCGGAACCACCGTCGCGGGAGGCTGCCCACACGCCCGGCTCAAACAGATAGGTCAGGTCGTCGGTGCTGGGACTGCCGGTCGAGGTCAGCCGCAGCGCCGCCACAACATCACCGTCCAGCGCCGCCGACAGTTCCTCGTCGGTCAGCGTGAGGCTGCCCTGCGTCGCCAGCACGGTGAAGGCGTTGAGGAACTGGCTCGGCAAGAAGAACAGCGGGCTGGCGTCGAACGGGGACATACCGCTCATCAGGAGACGTGTCCGCAGTTCATTGGTCAGCGTGGCGGTGGCCTCCACCGACGACTTGAGGCTGCTCCATCCACCCGCGCCTTGCAGCACAAACTGGGCATCGGCGGGGATGTTGTCGAGGAAGGCGAGGTCAATCGGCGCGGGCTGCGGCAGCGGAATCTCGGTGAGGTAAAGCGCGGCGAACGGCGACCCCTCTCCCGCCGACCAACCGAAGTCAAGCGTGTAGGTGTTGGGGTCAAGTTGGGCGATGCCGAAGCCGAACACGCCCAGCCACTCGCCCAGCGCGGCCACATCGACCGGCCCGAAATCCTCGAAGATTTCCGGGCCAGCCGCGACCACCAGCGGACGGGCATCGAAGTAGACAAACCCGGCGTAAGCATCCCCGGCGGGCATGGCGTCGATGGCGCGCTGGAAACGCGCCGAATCGAGCAGCGTGGCGCGCCCCGGCTCGAACTGAACGGTGTTCGCTGCCTGCCCCTGCCCGATGATCAGCAGGTCTTCCGTCAAGATGAGGCTGGGACCCATCACGGTGAACATGGTATAGCCGTTGGACAGTGTGAACGACTCGCCAAAGCGCTCGGTGAAGAAGGCCAGTGCCGCATCACGGTCTCTGACCTCGACCACACCCACCATCAACTCTTGCGGGTTGCTGTTGATGTCCACAGGCGGGAGCATGAACAGCGCTGCCGAGTCTCCAAGCCAGTCGCGAACGCCCTCAGAGGATAATGTACTGCCGAGTGCGTTGTTGACCGGGAAGCCGGTCGCCGAGCTGACGCGCCCAATTAGGCCGTCCAGCGTCTCGATGAATCCCGGATCGGTGCGCATGGAGACGTACAGCATGGTGTTGGCTGGGGCCAGCCCGGCTAGGTTGAATGGGCTGGGTGAATTATCAGTCGATTGGGCGGCGGTGGGCAGCGCCAGCGCCACTAAGAGCAACGTGAGCAGCGCAGCGGCGCGCAGACGGGTCAACATGGGTTAGCGTCCTCCTTCTGGGGCGAAACTGAAGGTCAGGCGGGCGGTCATGCTCGTGGGCTGGGCAATGACTGAGAAAGTGGCCGACTCGAACGGGGCGGCGAGGCCGCTGTCTGGGGCGGCATACAGCGAAGCGCCGTCCACATGGCCGACCACCTGCGCGCCGGGCAGGAATAGGTCTTGCGCGACCGGCGGCTGACCGCCGTCCGGCGCGCGCAGCGCATACTCAACCATATCGCGTGTCCCCAGCGCGACAACCGTATCGCCCGCGCCGAGCAGGATGTCATAGGCGGGCTTCTGGGCGATCTCCTCGCCGAACTCGATGGAAATCGCCGGGTCGATAATCATGCTGAAGTCGAAGGTCTGTCCGCCGTCGGCCTCCTGCGGGAAGATGGGGTAGCCGTACAGCACGGCGGCCTCGCTGACGGCGTTAACCCATGCGTCTGCGCTGCCGGTGTGGCGGGCGAGCAGACCTGCATCGAGCGCCAATGTACCGCCCACGTCACGGGCGTTTAAGGTCAGCGCGAAGTCGGTGTCGTCGAGCTGCGACAGCACATCGGCGCTCAGGTTCAGGCCGGTGACGCCCGCAAACGCCACCGTTAGGCCGCCGCGCAGCAGCGGGACGGGGTTGGGGTCTTCCGGGTTGATGCCCGTGCGCTGCACGAGGTCTGGGCTGCTCTTGACCAGTTCATAGCCAGCGGTCAGTGTGTCGAACAGCAGGTCATACGTCCCGGCGAGGTCGGTGGCGTGCAGGACGAGCGTCGTCCCCGGCGCGATATACGCGTATAGGCTGGTATCGACCGGCGGCGCGACCCAGCGGGCGGGGTCGATGCCGAATGAGGTCAGCGCGGTGGGGTCGCCATATGCCCAACCGACATCGATGGTTAGGTCTTGGTCGTTGGTATAAACGCCGCCAATCGCGATATGGCCGAGGAAGTCGGCAAGGCGGGCGCGGAATTCGCGGTAGGGGGTTATCTCGCGGGTAATGAACTCGCGGGCGTTAGCCTCGCGCAGCACGGTCCCCGCGTCGCCGTAGACGATGAAGTCATAGGCCGTGCCGCCGGGCAGACCGGCCAGCGCGCCAGTGAACACCTCAGAGTCAGACAGGTTGGGGTAATCGCCGCTAAGGAGCAGGTCGAGGGTGCGCGTGGCTTCCAGCGCGTAGAGCAGGACATCATCGCCCAGCAGGAACAGCGATTCGTCATCAACACTTCGGTAGGCGGTGAACGCGCCGCTGCGGTCGGGCGCGAGTTCAGCCCCGATTTCGCCGGTCAGCCATGCTTCAGCGCCAGCGCGGTCGGTGATTCCGATGCCCAGCATGGCCTCGTTTTCGCGTGTCTCATCATTGGTGCGGCTGTCAAACACGTTGCGCGTCACCGATTCCGAGGTCAGGAAGGCGATGATGGCGCTGTCGCCGCGCCATGAGGCGGTTTCGGCCAGCACTTCACCGACGGACGAGTCTTCCAGAACTTCCTCGAAAGACCCCTGCGGCTGACCCACCAGCACATTGTGCTGTTCCCAGATTTCGCCGATTTGGGCGACATAAGCGCCGTCGGTGCGGAGGGCGATAAAGCCGACGGCCTCGGCAGGCACGAGCTGGGCGAGGTCGGTTAAATTAGTGGTTTGGCGGTCAGATTGGGCGGCGGCGGGTGCGACCAGCACCCCCACCAGCATCAATAAGGCGATGATTCGGTGCATGACACAGCATTCTCCATCTGTCATATCCACAAAGGCGGTCGGTCTTGCAGTCCACCTTCCAAGATACGTCAAAATGCAGGTCTGTGTTCCGGTTTAGAGGATGATACGGCTGGTTCTCGTCTCAAGCGTCAGGGAACCGTAGGAGAGTGTCACCGAAAAATGGGCGGTCAGCATGGCCGCGTCGCGGTGATGGTTTTTTTGGCCGGGCGCAAATTCGACCAGCTCACTGGTCGGGACGCTCAGGCCGCTTTCGGTGTGGGCATAGGTCTTCCAGCGCATCTCGCGGGTATCGGTGAAGACCAGCCGGAAATGGGTCGGCGGGTTGCTGACCGAGGTATGGCATTCGCAGCTGAAGATGACATCGCGCCCCCACTGCACGAACTGGAGGTCGGTGATGAAGATTTCATGGTTGGGGGGCAGGCCGAGGGCGTCGGTCAACAGGCGCTTAGACATGGTTCCCCCTATACAGCCGCACATGGTCATCCGAACACGCCCCATTTTAGCGCATCTGGTGTTTTTTGGCGGGCGCTTTGGGGGTCTAAAACTGGAAACCCTCGCGGTACAGCACCAGCCGCCGCTCGAAGTTCTGGGTATAGGATTTCAGGCGGTCTTCCATGCGGCGGTAGGCCGGGTCGATGAAGATGGCATGCGCCTTGCCCCGGCTGTCACAAGCGAACTCTAACAGGCGCTGGGGGTACATCCCATAGGTGACGTGCCACGCCGACAGCATCGGCAGCCCCATATTGCGGAGCCTCGGCACGAACTCGCCCAAGACATAGCGGTAGTAGGCTTCCTGCTTATCGTGCAGGATGTCGTAGGTCATCAGGACTTTGTAGGCGGGCTGGGCGTTTGGGAACATAAACCGTTGGCTGGGGTTAACTCTAGGGTGAACGGCTAAGAGTGTATCACAGCGCGCCAGCGATAGGTAACGTCCAACCCCAACGCTTGCCGGACGGTGGGGACAAGGCTCAGTGGGTCAGAAATTCGACACTACACACGGATTGCCGCTGTAGAGGTCATTTCCGCACAAGATGAGGCAATGTGTAGGGGCGAGGCTTGCCCGCACCGCCCGCGAATCTGAGCTAGAATGGGGGATAGGAGACTGAAGCACTGCCCAAAAAGGGGGAACACCGGATGCCCGATAACATCCTTGAAGTAGTCAACGCGCACCTGATGGGTGGCGACACCGAGGCCGCCCTGTCCGCGTTGGACGACCATCTAACCGCCGCGCCCGACGACGCCGACTCTCGCCGCCTGCGCGCCGAGACGCGCATGGCGCTCAACACACCGGACGA
>JALONW010000253.1 GCA_025454725.1 Anaerolineae bacterium | reverse complement strand
CTTGGCGCTCCTCAGTGGTCAGCGCGTAGAGGTTAATTCCCTGTTGGAACACAATTTGGTCACGCGGGGAGATGACCAGCAGGTTGGGCAGGGGCGTCAAGCGCATGGCGATGGGCGGAACGAGCTGTCCGTTGACGCCAAAACCCTCGTCAATCAGGACGGCGGCCACCTGTCCTTCTAAAATCGCCTCAGCCAGCGATTGGCGACGGGCAAGGTCGGCGCGCAGCGCGTCGCGTTCGGCGCGTAACTCGGCGCTGGCGGCGTTAGGGTCGGTGATATTTGGGTCAGCGTAAACCGACTCTATCTGGGATTCCAGCGCGTGCGCCTGCCCGATGTCATCAAAGTAGGCGCGGACATAGGCACTGCGCGACGCCTCATCCATGAATGGGTGTGCGCCCCACAGCGCCTGCGAGGCTTTGGCCGCCAGCGCGCTGAGTTCCCAGCCGATGAAGTCAAAATGGCGGTCGCTGGTCAGCAGCGCAACCTGTCCCCATGCCGTGTTCAGCGGGTAAACCGAGTCGCGCAGCATGATTAGCAGCAGCGCCCACAGTGCGAGGTAGCGCACCCCAATCCACAGCCTTTTAACTATTTTCACCAACATCTTGCTATCAAAGTCCCCTGATTCTTGCCCTATGCGTTATGGTGTCCTTAACATTATGATAAAACTTGCCCATATACTTCGGGGGTTGGGGCAATCCCCACTTTTTTAACGCGCTATGGAGGATTTCTATGCGTCGTTTGGTTGTTTTGGCCGCTTTACTGGCCGCGCTCGTTATCGGTATTCAAGCTCAGGATGAAGAGGGCTTTGACCTGACCCTCATCCACACCAATGATACCCACGCGGCCCACCTGCCCAACAGTGCGGGTAACGGTGGCGTTGCCATCCTCGCCTCGGTCATCAAGCAAATCCGCGCCGAGGGCGGCAATTCGTTGTTGGTCGATGCGGGCGACCGCTTCACCGGTTCGCTGTTCCACACCACCTACGTCGGCGCTGACCAAGTTCAGATTATGAATCTGCTTGGTTACGAGGCGATGGTCTTGGGCAACCACGAGTTCGACAACGGTGACGAGGCGCTGGCATCCTTTGTCGATGGCGTCAACTTCCCGGTGATGGCCGCCAACGTCGATTTCAGCCCGGTCGAGGCGCTGAGTGGCATCGTCCCCAGCACCGTGCTGGAGGTCAACGGTCAGCAAATTGGTGTGATTGGTCTGGTCACTGCCGACAGCGTGATTACCAGCAGCCCCAACCCGGCGCTGGTTTTCAGCGATGACTATGTGGGCATCGTCAACGCCGAGGCCGAGCGCCTCGCCGCTGAAGGCGTCGAAATCGTCATCGTTCTGACCCACATCGGCTATGGCATCACCGACCAGTTCATCCCCGCCCTGACCGGCGTCGATGTGGTGGTAGACGGCCACAGCCACACCTTATTCAGCAACACCTATAGCGGCGCGGCTGGCCGCTACCCGCTGGCGATTGAGACCGAAGCTGGCGAGACCGTCTACTACGTGCAGTCGGGCGCAAACAGCCAGTACGTTGGCCGCCTCGACCTGAGCTTCGATGCCACCGGTGTCGTGACCTCCGCTGCGGGTGACAGCATCCTCCTCAGCCGCTACATCACCCCCGATGAAGAAGCCGCCGCGCTCATTGACGAACTCAATGTCGAGGTGCAGGCACTGGGTGAGCGCCCGACCGGTTCGACCGCCGCTGCCGAGCTGGATGGTCGCCGTGAGGTCTGCCGCGCCGAGGAGTGCGTGCTGGGTAACCTGATTGCCGACGCCATGCGCTTCGACACCAGCGCGCAGATTGCCATCATGAACGGCGGCGGTATCCGTGCCAGTGTGGACGCAGGTGACATCACCCTCGGCGACCTGCTGACCGTGCAGCCGTTCGGCAACCTGTTGGCGACCTTCGAGCTGACTGGCGCGAACGTCATCCTCGCGCTGGAAAACGGCGTCAGCGGCATCACCGTCACCGACGGCGTGGTCTCGCGTGACGGCCTGAGTGGTCGCTTCCCGCAGGTGTCGGGCATCCGCTTCAGCTTCGACCCAACCCAGCCGGTCGGCAGCCGCATCGTCAGCGTCGAAATCGACAACGGCGACGGCACATTCAGCCCGATTGAGCCGGATGTGGTCTACACGATGGTGACCAATAACTTCATGCGCACCGGCGGCGACGGCTACAGCATCCTCAACGAGCAGGCCATCGACCCGTATGACTTCGGCACGGTGGACTACGACGCCACCATCAACTACTTCCGCACACTGGAGACGGTTGAGCCGAGCCTTGAGGGGCGCATCACCGTGGTGAACGCCACCCTCGCCCCGCTGGAGTAAGATTTTCTAGCGCCACGTAAAAACCCCCTCTCCCAGCCAATTGGGAGAGGGGGTTTTTGTTAGGTGAGTGTTGAAACTTCACCCCCAGCCCCCTCTCAGCCTTCGGCGGCTAAAGCGCACAAGGGGCGACGCTTGCGCGCCCGCCTGTAGTCTTTACAGAAACCCATGAGAGAGGGGGAGATGCCCACCTACGGCATTAAAAACCCCTCTCCTAGGGAGAGGGGTAGGGGTGAGGTTCGTTGGACGACCTCAAATCATCTCAGTGTAGATAGGCCACGGGCGGGCAAGCCTCGCCCCTACACAGCGCGCCGATGTGGTTTCTAAGAATCAATCAGCACGCGGGTGTTGAGCGTCCAGCCGTACCAGAGCGCATGGAGGAACTGTTTAAGCTGGACGGTGGTCGCGTCGTCGTCGGGCTGGGGCTGGTGTTTGAAGGCGAAACGGGTCTCGGCATCGGGCGGGGCGGGGGTTAGCTTGACGATTTCGTCGGCCTCGACCTGCCGGTCAATCGAGTCAGTGAACAGCAGCATGATGGCGGCGTGGTTGGGGTAGATGGCACTGCCTTTGAGGACAAACAACATCTCAAAGGTCTGGTTGGCGTCGAGCATGAACTCGCCCAACGAGCGCACAGCGGCCAGCCGGTCCTCGAAGTAGGCGTCGGAGGCGGTACGCAGCTTCTTGACCTCTTCACCGTCGTACTGGAATTCCTCAACACCTTGCTTGAGCAGCAGCCAGACGAGGGTATCATCCGGCGGGGGCATCCGGTCGAGCAGCCACGCCTCGCCCTTGCCACTGAGGGGGTATTCAATCTGGCCGAAGCAGCCGAACGGTTTCTTAGCGAGGTTGGCCGGGCAGGTGGAGCAGGCCGGTTCCCACACGCGCAGGTCTTCCGCCGCGTCCAGCAGTGTCTGCACGATGACGACACGGGTCTCCTCTGTGCCGTCGGGGGTGTTGCGGGTGAACTCAAAACCCATCTGCGACGGGGGACGGTCGTCGCCTGCGTCGCGGAACAGCTTAATGATGGCTTTGGCGCGGGCCTCGTCCTTGAGCCGCTGGGTGATGCCCTCGCTGGTCAAGTTATCTTTGGGCGCGCAGGGGTAGTCGATGGTGTAGTCAATTGCCATAACGGTTGGGTCGTTCTCCTGAGGGTTATCGGCGTGCGTAGCGCTGGGTCAGGCGCTCTTTGACCTTCTCTGGCGAGTCGGTCGTCTTGATGAACTGGATATCGGCCTGTTCGGCCACAATCTGCTTAATCATGATTTGGCTGGTCTCGCCGGTCTTGATGGCGGTCGCCACTTGGTCAGCGGCGCGCCCACTGCCCTCCAGCAAAATCATCGGGATGCGCTTTTCAATCGCCATTTTCAGCTCGCCCAGCGCGACGTTACCGCCGTTGATGAGCATTCCCAGCATCGGGTAGGTCCCGTATCCGGACAGGCAGCGCGATAGGTCTTGGATGAGCGCGGACTCTGCGCCCCAGCTTTCGCCCTCGACCAAGACGAAATGCGAGTGGCTGTCTTCCAGTTCGGCCTCGGCGCTGAGGTTCTCGTAGCCGGGGAATTTCACAACACTCAGCGGGGCGATGCCGACCAGCGGGAAGCGGTACTTGCCGCGCTTGCGCGAATCACCGACCATTTGCATGATGCCAGATTCTGTCCCGCCGTCAATGATGATTAAGCCGTTTTTCTGCGCGAATTCGGCGATGGTGTCGATAATGCGCTGGGTGCGCTGCACGTCCTCGGCGGACATACCACCCGCGCCGCCGACGATGAACAGCACAGGGGCGGCGGTGGTCAGCTTGAGCTGGTCACGAACCGTTTCTGGGGGCGTGCCGCGTCGGGTGTACACACCGACTGCTCGCGTCCCATTGGGGAAGGCGACGTGGAACAGCTTGCCCGGTTCGACGTCGGTTTTTCCGACCGGCCTTATACTCCGCCGCAGTGCGACGACCAGCACCACCAGTACGATGGCACATACCACCGCCAGCGCAATCAATATTTCCTGCGACATAGACCCCCCATCCGTTGATGCACCGACCTGTTAGAGGATAAGCCCTAAACCACAGCCTAGCAAACCGCAATCTGACCGTTATTATCGTCTGTGATTGGCGAAAGGACAAATCCTTCAATGACCGCACCGTTTGCCGCCGCACTATTGGCATGGTACGACCGCGCCGCTGCTGACCTGCCGTGGCGCAGCTCCGACCCCGACCCCTACACCGTCTGGCTGTCTGAAATCATGCTGCAACAGACGCAGGTCGCCACGGTCATCCCGTATTTCCACCGTTTCCTCGCGGCCTTTCCAACCGTCCGGGCGCTGGCCGATGCCCCGCTGGACGACGTGCTGAAGGCGTGGGAGGGGCTGGGCTACTACAGCCGCGCCCGCAACCTGCACCGCGCCGCGCTGGTGGTTGCTTATGACATGGGCGGCCAGTTCCCCGATACGGTCGAGGGTTTGTTGGCGCTGCCGGGCGTTGGGCGCTACACAGCGGGGGCCATCGCCAGCATTGCGTTCGGGCGGCGCGCCCCGCTGGTCGATGGCAACGTCTACCGCGTGTTCTCGCGCCTGATGGATGAGGACGGGGATGTCAGCACGCCAGCGGTACAGGCGCGCATGTGGGCATGGGCGGAAGATTGGGTTCCCGCCGACCGCCCCGGCGATTACAACCAAGCGCTGATGGAACTGGGGCGGACGGTCTGCACGCCCAAGAACCCGCGCTGCCGGGATTGTCCGCTGAACGGCTTGTGCCGCGCTTTTGCCGCCGGGACGCAGGCCGAGCGCCCAGTCAAGAAGAAGGCGGGCAAGAAACCTCACTACGAGGTCGCGGCGGGCGTGGTGCGTGGCGCGGACGGTCGTCTGCTTATTGCACAGCGCCCGCTGGAAGGGCTATTGGGTGGGCTGTGGGAGTTCCCCGGTGGCAAGCAGGAGCCTGACGAGACCTTAACCGAATGTTTGCAGCGTGAATTGTTGGAAGAACTGGGCATCGAGGTCGAGGTGGGAGAGGAACTGTGTGTCGTCAAGCACGCCTTCACCCATTTTTCGATTACGCTGCACGCCTTCGATTGCCGCCACACAGGTGGGGAGCCGCAGGCCATCCAAGCGCACGCATGGGCGTGGATTGATGAGGGGGAGCTAGATGCCTACAGCTTTGGGAAGGCCGACCGCGAGGTAATTAACTATCTGCGCGGTCAATCTCGTCGGTTGCTCTGACCAGAAGAGCACGGATTTCAGGCGTCATGGTCGAGACGGTAGCCGGTTTGTTGGGCGGGGTGTCGGACGGGTGTGGAATCTTGATGGTGAAGGTGCTGCCCTTGTCCGGCTCGCTTTCGACCGTGATTTCGCCGTGGTGCAGCGCCGTGATGCGCCGCACGATGGACAGGCCGAGGCCGAGGCCGCCGCGCTCGGTGTTGCGTGCCTTATCGACCTTATACATATGGTCGAAAATGTTGCTGAGTTCCTCGGCGGGGATGCCGACGCCGGTGTCGGTGACGCTTAGGACAGCATAGTGTTCGTCCTTGCCGACGGTCAGCGTGACGCTGCCCCCTTCTGGCGTAAACTCGATGGCGTTATCGACCAGCATCAGCAAGGCACGGTTGAGGTAGCCCTCTTCGCCGTGGGAGGTGACCTCACCGTTTGGTTCAGAGACCATCAGGGTGAGCTGTTTGTCTTCGGCCTTCTTGCCGATGTGTTCTATCACATGCCCAGCCAATGTGTTGAGCGACAGCGGGCGCGGGGTAATCTCGGCCTGTTCCAGTTCCAGCATCAGCATCAGGTCATC
>JALONW010000252.1 GCA_025454725.1 Anaerolineae bacterium | reverse complement strand
GAGATGGTCAAGTTGTTCTGGATAGCGAGGCGCACC
Organism: Anaerolineae bacterium; assembly: GCA_025454725.1. GTDB lineage: Bacteria > Chloroflexota > Anaerolineae > Aggregatilineales > Phototrophicaceae > Flexicrinis. The sequence goes on along the minus strand of JALONW010000252.1, from coordinate 6,074 downwards.
GCGTCAAATGGGACGTAACCCATGACAAAAATGGGTGCGCTGATGCCCGCCGTCCGCAGGTCGAGCGCTTCTTGGATGTTGGCGACACCGAGGTAGTCCGCGCCGTTCGCCAGCGTGGTCTGGGCGGTCAGCACCGCGCCGTGGCCGTAGCCGTCGGCCTTGACGACCGCCATCAGCGTCACGTTGTCACCGACCATCTGCTTGAGCTGGCGGGTGTTGTTGGCGATGGCCCCCGCGTCGATTTCCAGCCACGATGGGCGACCGATACCGGGGCGGCGCAGGGTGGTGGTGCGCCGGTTGTAGGGGGTGGCGTTGTCAGCCTTCTGCTTCATCAGCCCCTCGACGACCGGAATCATCTCGCCGGGGCTGCCGCCCTTAATCAGGACAACATCGTTGGAGGTCAGGCCGGAACGACCGAACAGCGCGTTCAGCGCGCCGACAGCAGAGTAGACCGATTGAACATTCTCGGACTTCATGCCCCAGTCAAAAGCAGCGCGCCCGACCGGAACTGCGCCCGCGCCCTGCGTAATGAGGACATTGGCGGCTTTGGCCGCGCTCTGTCCAAGCTGGCGCTTGCTGAACTGCTCGTATTCGCCCGCCGCGTCGATTTCCCCCAGCACGACGATGGTATTTTCGCGGGTCTCTTTGATGGTGGTTAGCCAGTCCAGCGCCGCGAGGGTAGATTCGGTGTTGGCGCTGTGCGAGTCGTCCACAATCAGCGAGTTGTTAAGGCCGATAATCGGGCGCATCCGCCCCGGTAGCGGCTCTAGGGTGGTGAGCGACTGAAGCGCGTCGTCCACGCGCATCCCAGCCTCGACCGCGCAGGCGATGGCGGCTAGCACCGGGTAGAGGTTGTGCCGCCCCAGCAGCGGACTCCAGCAGCCGAGGTAGCGCTTGCTGTTGTGCAGCAGGTCGAAGCCCGTCCCCTGAACACCGATGATGACGTTATAGGCCATGAAATCGGTGCCGAAGTTGTCGATGCTGATGGTGGCGACGCGGGCGGACGAGCTGCCCAGCATCGGGCGGACGCGCTCGTCGTCGTAGTTGAGGACGGCCAGCGCGTTGGGGCGCAGACGGTCTACCATCACGCGGTGTTCGTTGGCCGCCTGTTCGATGGTGTGGAAGCTGGCGAGGTGGGCGTGGTGAACGGAGGTCACGACACTGATGGCCGGACGCAGGATGTCCATCACGGTCTCGGATTCACCCGTTTGGGTGATGCCGCAGCGCAGCACCGAATAGCGGTGTTCGGGCATCAATGAGGCGAGACTGAGGGGGATGTTTTCGCGGTTGTCCAAGTCCAACGCGAGGTTGTCATGCAGCGGAAAGCGTGAGGCCAGCACATGGCGAATGGCATGGGCGGTGGTTGATTTGCCGGATGAGCCGCCCACGGCGATGACCTGCGGCGCGTAGCGTTCGACGATGTGCTGCGACCATGCCAGCAGGGCGGTGAGCGTGTCGCGCACGATGATGACCGTGACCTCGGAGGTGTCGAAGTCGGGCGGGCGCGAACACAGGATGCCGGTCGCGCCGTTGGCAATCGCCCGCTCGATGTAGCGGTGCGTATCGCCAAACGGGGTGTTGAGCGCGGCGAAAAGCTGGTTCTGACCGGTCGGCTCTGGGCTGAGGGTGATGCCCGTGAAAATCTGCGAGACCGGCTGGCCGTAGAGCTGACCGTTACCTGCTTGGAGCAGGTCATACAAGCTAATCATGAAGCGGTGTATACCTTCTACGCTGAGGCGTGGGCTGGGTGGGCGCTGCTTAACGCGACGGGATGACCAGCGGCTGGCCGGCGTAGATGGCATTGAGGTTGAGGATGCCGTTGGCCTCAGCGATACGGTAGATGTTGACCCCATAGCGCGCACCGATGCGGAACAGCGTATCGCCGTAGCGGACGACATAGCGTGTGGCCGGGGCAGGGGGGATATACGGATTGCCGATGCCGCCGGTTGCTGGGCGGTCATGGGGCGGGTAGCCATAGACCGGGCCGCCGACCGTACATGTCCCGACCGGGATGGTCAGCGCTTGGCCGGGGAAAATACGGCTGTAGCGGTTGACGCCGCTGGCGTTGGCAATTGCTACAACCGTCGTGCAGTACTCGACTGCCAGCTCTGACAGCGTATCCGCTGGGCGCACGACATAGCGGACGACCGTGCCTGGCGTCGCGCCGTTTTCGGGCGGTGTGCCGATGCCGCCTGTGCCGGTGTCGGAATCGGTGGGGAGGGTGAGGGTCTGCCCGACGTAAATCAGGTTGGGGTTGACGATGTTGTTCACGCGAGCGAGGTCCTGCCAGCCCAGCTCATAGCGCGCCGCGATGCTGGCGAGGGTCTCGCCGGGGGCGACAGTATGGGTGGCGGGGGTGTTGTCTTGGGCGTGAACGACCAGCCCAACGGCCAACAGCAGGATGAATACCGTGATAAGACGCGCTGACCTGAGCATGTCGAAAATCCCCCTCAAAACCCACTTGTGGTTAATCTGAGGATGATTATACCGAATTTTGCGACACCTGCACGTTTTGGGGTGGTGATGGTTGGAATGCGTTCACCCGATGACCAACCCACGGGCGGCCAATTTGCGGTATGCTATGGGGGATTACCCAACCAGACACGCGCGCATTAGAACACGGCAAGGGGTTTTTCTTTATGTCCTCCAACTTCATTGTCACCGTCCTCGGCCTGCCCGAATTCCCCACCATCCGCGAGGTCAACGTCCGCTCTGGACCCTCCGTCAACCGTGAACTGTTGTTCAAGGCGGCGCTGACCGCACGCGGGACGGTCGAGTCGGTCGAAGCCGACGCTGATAAGCAGGGAAAAGATGGCAAAACTTACCACTGGTTTAAGGTCAAATTTTTTGACGGGCGCACGGGCTACGTCCGTGATGACCTGATTGAAATCGAGGGCGATGGCAGCGCTTACGGCTATCCGTTCGTCCCCCAGCGCACGCAGGCCTTCAAATTTACGCGCCAAGCTGTCCAAGTGGCCGCGCCGACCCGTCAAGTGACGCTCCCCCCGCTGCCGACCACCCCGACTACGCCACCCGCCGCGCCCAGCCAACCTCAACAACCCACCCAGCCCGAAACCCCCGCCGCGCCCGCTAACCCGTTCGGGAACGCGCAGGTCTCGCGCCCGGTCAACGCTGAACCGGCAGCGCCCGCGCCCGCAACACCTGCGCAGCCCGTCACGCCACCCGCGCCAGCCCCCGCAGCGCCACCGTCGGTGGTGGTCAACATCACACCAGCGCAACCCGTGACCCCGCCTGCACCTGCACCCGCTGCTCCCAGCGCGCCAGCCCCCGCCCCGGTCACACCCGCCGCGCCTGCCGCTGACAACAGCGGCCCGGCGAAAGCCATCACCATGGCGATGGGGACGACGCGGGTGCGTTCTGGTCCCGGTGTTAGCAACGCCGAGGTGACGACGGTCCCCTACAAGACCGAGGTCGAGGTATTGGGCGTGGCGAAGGACCAAGACGCCCGCAGCCGCCTGCGCTGGGTCAACATCCGCGTGCAGGGCAAGACCGGCTGGACGCGGGAAGATTTTCTGCGCCTGACGGGTGGTAATTACGAGTCGGTCGGTGTCGGATTCCACGACTCGTTTCCTGCGCCAGCGGTTAACTCATATTGGGTACGGGACTACAACCTAGACCCCAGTTTCACGTTCGTCCACTACGGCTGGGACCTGTCCGGTGCGGTGGGGGAGCCGCTGTTTGCGCCGCCAGTTGCCAGTAAGGTGGTGGTTGCGTCGCTGTGCAAGGCGTGTACGCCTGACCGCCCGAACGCGCAAGCCCACGGCTTTAAGACCAGCGACCAGCGCATCCTCAACAGTGCCGATTGGAACTACGGTTACGGCCACATGGTCGCGCTGCGCGTGCTGCACGAACACCTCCCGGCCTCAGCCCAAGCCGAACTTGCCCGGCGCAACCTCACGGGTTATCACCTGTACATCGTGTATGCGCACCTGAACAGCATCGACGTACAGGCGGGCGCGCAGCTCCAGCCCGGTCAGCGCATTGGGACAATGGGCAATACGGGCAATAGCGAAGGCCCCCATCTGCACCTTGAGGTGCGCGCTTGGAATAACCCCAACGAGACCAGCCTCGGCGCGTCGTTCAAGAATCACCTCACGCCCGCTGTGGTCTTCCGTCGCTAGAGTTTTATCGGCGCAGGCGTCGCAAAACTGCCCCGGTAATCGCTGACGATTCCGGGACGCGCAGTGCCGCCGTCAGCGCGAAATAAATGACACCCCCGACAAGCCCGCCGATGATGAGGACGATCAGCGCGGGCTGGTCAGCGGTTAGCGACCCGACCCACCAAACCGCGCCGCCCATCGCCAGCGCCGCCGCCAGCATCTGCCCCAGTCGAGCGACCAGCGGGGCGCTGTCCATACTCGGTAAGCGGCGGTGAAGCAGCCACCACAGCACCGCCGCCTCAATAAGCGTTGTAAGTGCGTTGGCGAGCGCCAGCCCGGCAATCGGCCCCCGTGCCAACGACTGCGGCTCGCCGATGAACTGGATGAACACCACGCTCAAGATGATATTTGCCAGCAGCGCGGCCACCCCAATCCCGACTGGCGTGCGTGTGTCGCCCAGCGCGTAGAACGCCCGCGACAGGACCTCTAAAAAGCCGTGGCCGACGATTCCGACCGAGAAGAAGGCCAGCGCCCACGCCGTCGCAGCGGTGGCTTCGAGTGTCCACGCTTGGCGCTCGAACAGGCTGACCAGCGGCTCGCCCAACACGATTAACCCAATCGAGGCGGGCAGCGCGAAGAACGCCACCGCGCCCAGCACCGGGACCAAACGCCCGGCGAACGCCTTTAGGTCGCCATCCGCTGCCAGTTTTGCCAGTGTCGGGAAAACGGCCGTCCCCGCGCTCTGAGCGATGATTCCAAGCGCAAAGAACATCAAGAACCACGCCGTGGTGAGCGCGCTGAGGCTGCCTTCGACCATCCCACCGGCAAAATACACGTTGACGAGGAAGTTTAGCTGCGCGACGGCCAGCCCCAACATGCGTGGTAGCATCTGACGCAGTACCACCCCTGTTCCGGCCACGGAGGTCGCCCACAAAGGGCGGAGGTGCGCCCGAACACGCACGAGGCCGGGGACTTGGACCAGCAGGTGCAGCGTCGCGCCGAGAATCGCGCCCAGCGCCAGCCCATAAATATTGGACGCACCCGCCCCAGCATAGGCGAATGGGCCGCTGTCACTCGGCAGATTCGGCGCAATCCAGACCGCACCGATAATGAGGCCGATGTTATACATGCTGATGGCTAATGACGGCAGCACAAACTGTTGGTGGGCGTTCAGGATGCCCATCACCAGCCCGCTGACGCTGAAAATGACGGTTGTCACCAGCAGCCAACTGGTCAAATTGACAGCCAGCGCTTGGTACTCCAGCGGAATATTAGACATCAGCAGCGGCATATACAGTGGGGCGGTCAGCGCGGCCACCAAGCCCAACAGCGCCGCCGCGCCGGTTGACCATGACATGACGGCGCTGGCGAGCCGCCAAGCGTGTGGGTCGTCACTGCCGAGGTAACGGTTAAAGACCGGGATGAAGGCTGACCCCAGCGCTCCGCCCGCCACCAGCGTAAAAACAATTTCTGGGATGCGCTGTGCTGCGTAAAAAGCATCCATCTCGCGGGATAGGCCAAACGACGCGGCGTAGGCCGCTGTCCGAACCAGCCCAAGCAGCCCACTGGCGAGGAATCCCAACAAAACGACCACCGCCGCCCGAACCACCTGACCGGCATTTAAGACCCGACCCTGACTCATAATGAATATCGCCTATGATGACTTCGCCTCAATTGAAGTAAGCGATTATAATCGGTCAGATGAGAACGCACGTATCCGCAAATTACCCCCGCTGAGGTGAATGCCTTGTCCGCTTCCCACTATCCCCTAGAGCATTTCTACATCGGCCAGTCGCCCACCTTGGGGGATGGAAAGTTCGAGCAGGCCGTCCTTGCGGCTTCACCGGGCATCACCCGCGAGGAAATCGACCGACTGACCGCCCGCTATGGCATCCAGCGTAACGGGGTGGTGCAGTCCTTCTCCATCCTGCGCGACACCCAGCCGGGGCGCTT
>JALONW010000251.1 GCA_025454725.1 Anaerolineae bacterium | reverse complement strand
GGGTCGATTCCCAGCGCCTCCAGCGATTGCAGATACAGTTCCTGCGGGTTGCCGGGGTCGGGCTTGAGAATGACCTGATATTGGTAGTATTTCTGCATCCGATTGGGGTTTTCGCCGTAGCGACCGTCGTCTGGGCGCACCGACGGCTCGACATAAGCCACGCGCCACGGCTCTGGCCCCAATACGCGCAGCAGTGTGGCCGGGTTGCCTGTACCTGCGCCGACTTGCACATTGTACGGTTCCCAGATGACACAGCCGTGGCTGGCCCAGAATTCGTGCAGCTTTAGGATTACTTGTTGGAAATTAAGGGGTTTGGAAGTCATGTATTGCCTCGGCGCTGTCCCCCGATGAAGTCGTCCCATTATAGTGAGCGTCGGGGAGATGTGCGAGGGCGGCGGGCGGTGATTAAGTGATGAGTATACAGTGCTGAGAGATGAGAGGGCAAATACACTAAATCGACACAAAGAACAGGGTTGTAGGAGCGGGGCTTGCCCGCTCGTTAAAACAAAAAACCCTCTCCTTTGGGAGAGGGGTAGGATGAGTTTGATTTGGGCGGGGTGTTTTTCTAGCCGTTTTCGGCCAGCCATTCCGGGGTGATGAGGTCACCCGGCTCGATGGTCAGTGTTTCGGGCAGGGGTTCGCCCGCAAACAGGAGCTGAAGCGCGTCGATGGCGGCCTTGGCGTATACCGTGCGTCCTGCATCGACTGAGGCGACGAAATAGCGCCCCTCGGTGATGTACTGGCGGGCGAGGACCTCGGCGTCTACGCTGAAGATTTTCACCGAGTCTCGGGGGATGCGCGCATCTTCCAACGCGTTGACCGCGCCATAAGCGCCCGCGTCGTTGATGCTCAGGATGACATCAAACTCCATGCCTTGTTCGAACAGGTCGTTGACCACCTGCTCACCGTTGTCGGCGATACCACCGGTCTCGCGGGCGATGACCTCGGCGTCTGGGGCGAATTCGAGCATCCCGTCAATCAGACCGTCCGCCCGGCGCTTGACATCCGGCAGGTCATCGAACGAGAGGACGAGGACTCGCGCCTGTCCATCGAGGTTGTCACGAATCCACTGTCCGGCGTACTGCCCCGGCTTGAGACCCATCAGGTAGTTATCGGTCAGGATGCCGACGCCGTTGTAGATACCCAAGCCAGAGGCCGATGAGATGATGGGGATACCGGCGTCTTTGGCGGCCTGTAGGCTGGGAGCCAGCAGTGCCATGTCCAGCGGGCAAAGCACAATACCAACCGCACCCTCGGTGATGGCGCGGTCCAGTTCGGTGAGCTGACGGTATGAGTCAGTGTCGGGGTCATAGACGCGGGTGGGGATGTTGGCTTGGCGCGCAAAGGTAGTCATCTCGCGGGTCAGCGCCGAGTTGTACTCCGATGACGTGTTGCACGGCACAATCGCCACAAACCCTTCGCTGCCCACCCGCCGACTGATGAAATCGGTGTTGATTTCAGACAGGTCGAAGTCGGCCAGCGGCTGCGTTTCCCCTTGTAGGACGGTGATGGCGGGCAGCGGCGTCAGGCTGTCGAACGGGCGGAAGATGACAATCGCCAGCACCGCCAGCACGACCAGCACGCTTACACCGCCCAACACAAACGGCATGACTGAGCGTTTGGCAGCCTGCGGTAGGTTGGTGCGCGAGACGTTGAGGATGGACGACGCCGGGCGGGGCAGGGCGAGGGTGTCGCTGTGGCCGATGGCCTCCGCCAGCGCGGTCGCCATGGTTCGCACCGAATCGTAACGGTCATTACGGTCTTTAGACAGCGCTTTCATGACCACGGCCTCGACAGCGGGCGGAATATCTTTGTTGCGCTGTGTCACCGGGTCAGGCGGGCTTTGCAGGTGCTTGAAGATGACGGGAATCACGTCACCGTCCAGCACTGGGAAGGGCGGCGCACCAGTCAGCATCTCGTACAGCATACAGCCCAGCGCGTAGACATCCGAGCGGAAGTCCAGCGGCTCGCCCCGGAGCTGCTCAGGCGACATATAGACCGGTGTCCCAACGATTTGGCCGGTCTTCGTCTGGTAGCCTTCGCTGTCCACCAATTTGGCGAGGCCGAAGTCGGTCAGGTAGACGTGATTGTCCTCATCCAGCATGATGTTGGACGGCTTGAGGTCGCGGTGGATGACGCCCTTGTTGTGCGCAGCGGCCAAGCCCTGTGTAATCTGGAGAAATAATTTTCCAGCGTCCTGAAGGGTCAGGTGTTCACCGTGCAGCAGGGTCTCGATGGAGCCGCCCTTGAGCAGGCGCATGGCGAGGTATGCGACATCACCGTCGATGCCATAATTGTAGACGGGGAGAATATTGGGGTGTTCCAGCCCGGCAATCAGCTTGGCCTCGGTGGCGAAGCGCTGGGTGAAGTCACGGTTGTTTTCCGCTGAAAGGTCATCCATGCGGATGACCTTGAGCGCAACATCGCGCTTCATGGACGGCTGGCTGGCGCGGTAGACGGTCGCCATGCCGCCGCGCCCAATCATCTCGACGACGTTGAACTCGCCAATGGTCGTCCCTATTAACAAATCCGCCATGAAACGCTCCTCAGGTTTCCCCTGCTGCTGTGTAGGTAGGAATGGGGAAGGTGCAGTTGTGTAACCCTCTTTATAGCGCTAAGTATATCGCTACCAAGGGCGAAACACAATTTAATTATTGCAACAGGTTTGCAGCAATTCTCCGTTAGCTGGCCGCCGACACGCGCACCGCCGCCCCAACCACCCGCTCGACCGTGATGTCGCGGACGCACGGGTGGAACTCCGGCGGGTCTTCCGGCCAATTCAAGATGCCGCAGCCCAAGCAGGCAATGGATGAGGTCAGGGTGGCGTGGCGGGCGCGTGGCCCCCACGTTCCAAACCGCGAGACCCGCGCCGGGCCGAACAGCGCCACGGTCGAGGACTGGACGGCTGCGGCGAGATGCAGTGGACCGCTGTCTGGCCCCAGCACGACGCGGGCGCGGGCGTAGAGCGCCGCCAACAGCGGTAATGGGGTTTGTCCGGCGAGGACGACGTGCGGGGCGCGCAGGCCGCTGGCTGCCGCCCGGCACAGGTCTACCTCGGAGGCGCTGCCGGTGAATACCGTGAACGACCCCCAACGTTCAGCCAGCTGCGCGGCCACCTGTGACCAGCGCGACGGCTCCCACTGTTTGGTTAGCGTGCCGCTGCCGGGGTGGATGCAGACCAACGGCCTAATGCTGGTGTAGCCGTGGGGGGAGAGCAGAGCGCCAGAGGCGGCGTAGTCGGCGTCGTTGAGGGGGTAATACAGGTAGGCGAGGCTGTCCACGAAGCGCTGACCGGCCAACGCCCCCGCGAGATCAAGGTTTTGGCGGACGCTGTGGTCATACGGATGGTAGGGGAGGGCTTTGGTCAGGAACGGGCGCACGTCGGTGGTGTCGAAGCCGATGATGTTGGGGATGCCCGCCAGCCGCGCCAGCATCGCGCCCCACCAATGGTCGGGGCGCAGGATGACCGCGTGGTCGTACCCAATTTGACGAAGCTGTTCGGCGGCCTGCTTGGCGAGGCGGTAAGCCGCCATGGTCCCAATGGGCGGCTGGCGCGTGAAGCCGGGGAATTCCAACGTATCGACCAAATCCAGCGCCTCCACCCGGTCAAATGCAGCCTTACCCCACGGCCCGACCAGTGCATGGAGCGCCAACTCTGGCCGCGTCTGCTTGAGCAGGTGGATGGCCGGGACGGTCAGCAGCAGGTCGCCGAGGTGGTCGGGACGGATGAGCAGGGCGCGCCCAGTCCGCCCCGCCTGTTTGCGGACGGGCTGGCGCGCCAGCATCGCCAGCATCGCGGCCCGCATGGTCTCTTTCGGCGTGCGGGCGTGCTTCTGCGCGGCGAGGTCGGCGTTGCGGCGGGCGAGGGCGTCGCGGTCGTTGGGGTCAACCAAGGCCATACTCCTTGTAGAGGGCAATCAGCGCCGGGGCGGTGGCGCTCCAATCGTAATGTTTGCGGACGGCGGTCTTGCCTGCGGCAGCCAGCGCCCGCCCTGTGTCAGGTGAGGTTAGTAGGTCGGCCAGCGCGTCGGCGACTTCCTGTGCGCCGTCGGCCACTTTCATTGCGTCCAGCGCAGCGGGCATCAGGCCAGCAGCGGCGGTTGGGGTGGCGACGATGGGGACACCAACGGCCAGCGCCTCTAACAGCTTGAGGCGCGTCCCGCTGCCCATCCGCAGCGGGGCGACATAGGCCGCTGCACCCCGTAAGTATGGCACAATCGAGTCTACTGCGCCCGTGATGGTGATGCCGCGCTCGCCTCGCAGCCGGTCAAGCTGGGGGGCGGGCTGTCTGCCGACGATGGTAAAGGTCACATTCGGCACGCGCTGACGCACCAGCGGCAAAATATCGTCCGCGAACCAGAGCGCCGCGTCCACATTAGGACGGTAGTCCATTTTACCCGTGAAGACGATGCTTTTCCCACCGAGTTTGGCGGGGGGCAGGTCGCTTTCGTAATCGTCCACGCAAATGGCGCTGGGCAGCACCTCGACGCGCCTATCGGCGCGGAACGGGCGCAGCAGTTCGGCGTCCTCCGGGCTGACGGCGATTACGATGTCAGCAAGCTGGCACATGTCGCGCTCGTAGGCGTAAATGCGCCCGGATTGCAGCCACGAATAGGCCGCCATCGGCCAGCGTCCGGGCGTCTGCGCATCAATCCCAGCCATCACGCGCTGAAGCTGATACTCGGCGTTGAACGTGTCGAGGCACAGCTTGGGTCCCGGCGGCGCTTGCTTGACGATGGGCAGGTAGCAGGCTGTTTCCAGCGCCTCGCACTGCACGAGGTCGAAGCGTTCGGCGTGCAGCAGGTCGCGCAGGCGGTCGGCCAGCTCTGGGGAGTACAGCCGCCGTGCGAGGTCGGCCTCGCCGCTGGTCAGCATGGTCTTGATGCGCGCGACCTTGCTGCGCGGCGGGACGGGGAAGGTCTCGATGCGGGCGCACAGCCCGGTTAGCGGCGTCGTGCTGAAATCGAAGCCGGAATCGTCCAGCGCCAGCAAAGTGACGCGGTGGCCTGCGCCGTGCAGGGCGCGCAGCAAGCTGTAAACGCGCAGTGCGCCGCCGGAGGTGGGTGGGTAGGGCAGGCTGGGGGCGACCATCAGGACGTTCATCGGTTGGCGACCTCGTGGTAAACGCGGCGAGCGATGTCGGCGGTGCGCGCCCATGTGAATTCGGCGGCGCGGGTCAGGGCGGCAGTGCGCTGTTCGATGTGCCATGTGGGGTCGGCAGTCAGGACGGCGCGCAGCGCGTCGCTCAGGGCGGCAGGGTCGTCCGGGTTGACCTGTAGGCCGACTTCACCGACCACTTCGGGCAGTGAGGCGCGGTCGCTGACCACCGGGACGATACCGCAGGCCATCGCTTCCAGCGCGGGCAGGCCGAACCCCTCGTAGTGCGAGGGCAGCACCAGCGCTGCCGCCCCATTATACAGCGCGGGTAGGTCGTCGTCCGCCGCATCAGTGATGTGGACGACGCCCGGCGTGTTTCTCATCTGCACCAAGGTTTCATCCGCCAGCCAACCGACCCGACCGACCAGCACCAGCGGCGGCGGGTCGGGGAGGGTCTCGCGCAGGCGGGTATAAGCCGTCAGCAGGGTGGGGATGTTCTTGCGCGGCTCGATGGTGCTAACGAACAGCAGATAACCGGCGTTCAGGCCGAATTTCCGCAGCGTCGGCATAATCTGAGGGATGGGCAGCGGCTTGAAGCGGCTGTCAGCGGCCAGCAGGTGGACGGTGACTTTATTTGTGGGTACGCCCAGCATCGTCACGAGGTCGCGCTTGGTCGCTTCGCTGATGGCGAGGATATGGTCGGCGTGTCGCACCGCCCAGCCAATCTGGTCGGCGTAGTAGCGGCGGCTTTCGGCGGTCAGAATATCGGGGTAGTGCAAAAACCCAAGGTCTAACACGCTGATGACGTGCCGCCGCGCCCCGCGCTGGGGTGGGATGAAATCAGGGCTGTGCAGCACGTCTAGCCGCAGGCGCGCCAGCTCAACCGACAGCGCCCAGCGTTCCAGCCGGTGGTGGCTGGGTGTCCACGCCTTGACGTGGCGGAGCGACGGCTCAATCGGGTCGGCCTGTTTGCGGCTTTGGATGACGGTGTACTCTGCCCCCTGTGGGTTGGCAGCGAAAGCGTGGAGCAGGGCGCGGATGTAGG
>JALONW010000250.1 GCA_025454725.1 Anaerolineae bacterium | reverse complement strand
GTCCGTGGTGACGGCCATATCCGGCGCGGCAGCGCGGGCGGCCTGCACCAGCGCCATAAATTGGGCTTGGGTCGTTCGGCGCAGCATCCGCCGCAGCACGCTGTCGCTCCCCGATTGCAGCGGCAGGTGGAGGTGGCGGCACAGGCGCGGGTCTTCCCACAGGCCAAAGAAATCGGGGTGCAAATCCCACGGCTCCAGCGACGACAGGCGCAGGCGCGGCAGGTCAGTTTCGCGCAGAATGGCGCGCACAAGGTCGTACAGCCCGTTGGGGTTGCCGAGGTCGTGGCCGGTGCTGCCGAGGTGGACACCGGTCAGGACGGCCTCTTGGTAGCCCGCCGCGATGAGATTCTGGATGTCAGCCAGCACGTCCGCCGTCGTGCGGCTGCGCCCCGCGCCGCGTGCCACGGTGGTGATGCAGAAGGTACAGGCGTTCTCGCAGCCGTCCTGTACCTTGATGAAGGCGCGGGTGCGATTGATTCGCGCCTCCCGTGCCACCGGCTCGTGGTCGAAGGCTTCCGGCGGCTGGCCGGTAAGCTGCTCGACCAACCGGTCTTTGCCCTCGTTGTCGATGACACGCACCACGCCCGGCAAATCGGCCAATTCCGACGGCGCAAGCTGCGCGTAGCACCCGGTGACGGTGATTTGGGCGGCGGGGTTGGCGCGGTGGAGTTCACGCACCAGCTTACGGCTGCTGGCGGTGGCCTGCTGCGTCACCGCGCAGGTGTTGACGATGTGCCACGCCGCCTGTGCGGGGTCATCGGTCAGGGTGTGGCCTTGGGCGCGGAGCTGCCGCCCCATCGCGTCGAGTTCGGCTTGGTTGAGGCGGCAGCCGGTCATACGGAGGTGGACAGCGGTCATGTCTGGGCGGGTTCCTCACAAATTTTATCTCAACGGAGGGTGCAGAGCGCTTGGCGGATTTCGCCGAGGTGGTAGGCGGTGTGCGCGAGGATTGCCAGTGCGCCGTCGAGGTTGTCGTCGTTCTGCCAAACGGTCGGCTGGCTGAGGTAATCGACCAGCGCGTCGTAGCTGGCGCGCAGGCGCTGGATGATGGCAGACCATTCATCCGGCGTGACCGCCGCGACATTATCCCAGATGTCATCCCAGTCGGCGGGGCCGGTGTTCGTGCGGCTCATCCGTCCGAGCATCACGTCGATGTAGAAACGGGTGTGGTCTACCTGCGCGGCGAGGGTGGCGCAGGTCTTTCCGACTGGGAGTGATGCTTCGGCGGCGCTGATGGTCGCCAGCGTCTCGAACAGCGATGTTCCCGTGTCAAGGTATGCGCCGTCGCCGTCTTCTACCGTCTCACGCAGCGAAAACAGGATGGCTTTGGTCAAGTAATCGAGTGTAACTGGGGTGTTCATTGTGGGATGCCTTTGGTTTCACTGGGTCGGAGGTGTAATCGGGTGGACAGGGCATGCCCTGTCTGTACAGGAGGAAATCCCCTCGCGTAAAGGTCAAAAAAACGGCGCGAGGTTATCCATTTTGTAGGGGCAAGGCTTGCTCGCCCGCTGGTGTTAAATATTCTGCCAAATACCCTGTCAATTTATATCTGTTATATCCACCCAAACCCTACCGCCAGACCCTGTACGGTACATCCCCAGAAGAATGATAACCATGCCAATAAATATTAGACAATATCTAGCGCCCCGCAGGCCAAAAATCCTGACCCAACACTGACCATATTTATTTTTCCAAAACCAATTCCAATCACTACAGGCACAAACAATGATAAAAGCGCCCACTATAAAGAATTCGTTCATTGTTCGACCTGTATCAGCTAATGGCTGCTTGCTTCAGCGCGGGTGGGTATGGTGTGCAGAGGGGCATCCTTCCGCTGTGGTTTGCCCTCTATTGTAACACTTTTCGTCACCAGCCCGACCAGCGACCTCGGCGCTGGCAGGCGAAAACGTCCGAGGTCGTCCTCCCATTCCCACACCCCAGTTTGCCAGCGGCGGGCAAAACTGCTTAAATCACACGGGTGGTTTTTGGTGTGTTCCGTCCGATGACAGCGCGCCGACGGTGTGCCACGCTCATCTGTCCAGACCAACCGTGAGAGCTTTCCGGCCATGCCCACCCTATCCACCTTGCTCCAACACTACACCGCCCACCCGCAAGCCTATGACGAGGCCTTCACACAGCCCGGCCAGACCCGCGACCCCTACCGCACGCTGATTGAGAAATTGGCCGAGTTCTCGTCCGACGAGCTGACCTTCCGCCAGCGCGCCTCAGATGCCACCTTCCTGAGTCAGGGCATCACCTTTACCGTGTACGGCGACACGCAGGGGACGGAGCGCCCGTTCCCGTTTGACTTGCTGCCGCGTATCTTGACCGGGAAAGAGTGGGCGTACCTCGAAGCTGGGTTAACCCAGCGCGTGCAGGCGCTTAACCTGTTCCTCTATGATGTTTACCATGAGGGCAAGGTCTTCCGCGATGGAATCGTGCCGTATGACCTCATCGCAAGCTGCAAACACTACCGGCGCGAGATGCGCGGGGTGTCCGTCCCCCAAAACGCCTACGTCTCCATTTGCGGGACCGACCTCGTGCGCCTGCCGGACGGCCAGTTTGCGGTATTGGAGGACAACCTGCGCGTCCCCAGCGGCTCGTCATATATGCTGGCAAACCGTCAGGTGACGAAAAATGTCTTCCCGCGCCTGTTCAAGAATTATGGCGTCCGCCCGATTGACCAATATGGGATGGCGCTGGTCAACATGCTGCGCTCGCTCGTTCCCAACGTGGATGACCCGACCATCGTGCTGCTGAGTCCGGGCGTGTTCAACTCTGCCTATTACGAACACACCTTCTTGGCGCGCCAGATGGGGATTCAATTGGTGGAGGGGCGCGACCTGCTGGTGCATGACCATGTGGTCTACATGCGGACGACCAGCGGCCTCAAGCGCGTGGATGTCATCTATCGGCGCATCGACGATGACTACCTCGACGCGCTGGCCTTCCGCCCCGATTCACAGCTTGGCGTGAAGGGGCTGTTTAACGCCTATCGGATGGGCAACGTCGTCCTCGCCAACGCGGTCGGGACGGGCATCGCTGACGACAAGGCGGTCTACGCCTACGTCCCCGCGCTGATTAAGTACTATCTCAGCGAAGACCCCATTTTAGCCAATGTCGAGACCTACCTGATGGACGACCCGACCCATCGCCAGCACGTCATCAGCAGCATCGACAAAATGGTGGTCAAGGCAGTGGGGGAGGCGGGCGGCTACGGCATGTTGATTGGGCCGCACAGCACCCGCGCCGAGCAAGAGGAGTTCATCGCGGCCATCCAAAACAACCCGCGCAACTACATCGCCCAGCCGACGCTGGCGCTCTCGACCGCGCCGTGCTTCATCGACGGGCAGGTCGAGCCGCGCCACATCGACCTGCGCCCGTTCATCCTGTGCGGCCAAAAAGTGACCATCGTCCCCGGCGGCCTAACCCGCGTCGCGCTCCGCAAGGGGTCGCTGGTGGTCAACTCGTCGCAGGGCGGCGGCAGTAAGGACACATGGGTGCTGACGGATTAGGGGCGGGGAGGCCGAACCTCACCCCCCAATCTGCGCACAGGCATCGGTCAGTTTGGCGTTGATTTCATCGCGGCAGTCGATGTAGTTGAGCAGCTTGATGTAGGTGGGGAGTTGGGCGCTGCGGATGTACAGCGGGACCAATACGCCCTCGCTGTCGCGGTTGCGGGCGATGGCGATGTTCAATTCTTCTTGGCAGATGCGCGAGGCGATGTAGTCCGGCGAGAGCAGGGCCACCACCTTGCGTGAGTCGTCCAGCGCTCGGTACAGCCGCTGCTGCCATGCCGACCCGGCGCGCATCGACACCTTATCCATAAAGATATTGAGCGTGGGGTATAGGCGTTGAAGCTCAGTGTACAGCCAGTCGGCCTCAGCTTGGTCTTTGCGGCTGTAGCTGATGAATACATCATGGCTGAAGCCGTCCTCGCCGCCGTCGGGGATGGTCGGGGTGCTGGCAGCCTTGCGGTAGCGCCGCTTGAGGAAACCGAATGCGCCCTTCATCTCACCCGCCTTGAACGGGTCAAACTCGACCACCTTCAGCACATCAATGGGTGTGCCGCGTGAGAGCCAGTTGACCGCGTTATCGATGAGCGCGTCGAGGATGTCCGCCGTCGGCGTCCCCTGTTTGCCGGTGGCGACCAGCGGCACGGCCACGCTGCGGATGTTGGGCGGTCCGAATACGACCGGCAGCAGCGCCCGGAAGATGTCACCAACCACCTCTGCCGCTTTGCCGCGCTCTTTCGGCTCGAAACACAGCACGCGCTTGAAGCGGACTCCCTCATGTTCCGGCGTCTCGATGGGTTTGGACAGCCAGCACGAGGCGAAATCGCGCATATCGACCGCCTTGTCGTCCGAGAGCTGGCGGACGCTGACACCCCGCCTTTGCAGCGCGCCCAACAGCGACCCCCGCGTCGGGCGGTAGTTGTTCGGGAACGAAGACACCACCAGCACATCGACAGCGTGTTCGGCGGGCATGTCGGTCAGGTCGCCCAGATACAATTCGATGCGGTGTTCACCGAGAGCCGACTGCACGGTCATCGAGTCGAGGAGTTTCATGGTGTAGGGCTTCTTTCTGGTGCGGCGCGCTGGCCGATGGGCTGGCTGAAAATTTAGCACATTCCGGCCAAAAAAGCGTGTGGCGGCGGATGGGGTAACGAAGTGGTCACAAAAGCCGGGATGGGTGTTGGCAGCATAGGGGAACCCGTCTATAGTTGTCATAACCAAAACGTGACCTAAAAAGCATAAGGTTTACTAATTCATCATGGTTGCCCTGAAAGTGTGTTGTTGTCTGATGTGCCGTAAAACCACTGCCAACACATGCAGCCGGGCGATGTAGACGCGCTTGCACGACAAGCCGTAACCACCGACCACCCCGAAGCCCCGGCCTGCATCCCAGACCGGGGTTTCCGTTTTAATCTGAACGACGCAGGAGCAAACATGGCAGGCAAGAAGCACAACGTCGAAGACATCAAGAGTGAGAGCGCGGGCTTACGCGGCGAAATCGCCACTGAGCTGACCGGCGAAGCCACCAATTTCAGCGGTGAGAGCGCCACACTGCTCAAGTTCCACGGCATCTACGAGCAGCACGACCGCGACACCCGTGGTCGCGACAAGACCTATACCTTCATGCTTCGCACCAAGCTCCCCGGCGGCCAACTCAGCGCCGAACAGTATCTACTGCATGACCGCCTCGCCGATGAATTCGCCAACGGCACGCTGCGGATTACCACCCGGCAGGACTTCCAGTTCCACGGCATCATCAAGGGTGAGCTGCGCCCGACCCTGCAAGCGCTCAACGACGCGCTGGTCACATCGCTGGGCGCGTGCGGCGACATCGTTCGCAACGTGATGGCCTGCCCCGCGCCGACTGACGACCCGCAGCGCCTCGCGGTACAGCAGGCCGCCTTTGACCTGAATGTGGCGTTCTTCCCGCGCACGCGCAGCTATCATCAGATTTGGCTGGACGGCGAGCCGCTGGTTGATGACCCGGTGGTCGAGGAGCCGCTGTACGGCAAGAGCTATCTGCCGCGCAAGTTCAAGATTGCCATCGCCTACCCCGGCGATAACTGTGTGGACGTGTACACCAACGATGTGGGCTTGGTCGCGCTGTTCGACGAACAAAACGTGTTGGTCGGTTACAACGTGCTGGCTGGCGGCGGGATGGGCATCACCCACAACAACGAGCAGACCATCGCCCGGCTGGCCGACGAGGTGGCGTTCATCCCCGCCGACCGCGTGGTCGAGACGGTGGCGGCCATCGTCACCATCCACCGCGACTTTGGCGACCGCGAGAACCGCAAGCACGCCCGCCTCAAGTACATCTTGCATGACCGGGGTTTGGCTTGGTTCCGCGAGGAACTCCAGCGCCGCGTCGAGTTCCCGCTGGCCGCCCCGCGTCCGATGCCCGAATTCGTCATTGATGACCACATGGGCTGGCATGAGCAGGGCGGCGGGCTGTGGTACTTGGGCGTCCCCATCGAAAACGGGCGCATGGCCGACCGAGGTACATCACGCATTAAGGCGGGCATCCGCGCCGCTGTTGAGCGTTAGAGCGTTACAACCTGCCGGTGCGCCTGACCGCTCAACAGAGCCTGATTTTGACCGACATCCGCGCCGAAGACCGCGACGCCATCGACGCGCTGCTGTTGGAATATGGCATCCGTCAGATTGCTGATTTTTCGGGCGTGCGGCGCTACAGCCTCGCGTGTGTGGCGCTGCCGACGTGCAGCCTCGCCATCACCGAAGCCGAGCGCGCCCTACCGGAAGTCATCGACGAATTTGAGGTGGTGTTGGACGAGTTGGGCATCCCCAACGAAGAAATCGCCATCCGCATGACGGGCTGCCCGAATGGATGCGCCCGCCCGTATGTCGCCGAAATTGGTTTGGTCGGGCGCTCGCTCGACAAGTACACCATTTATCTCGGCGGGGCGTTCAACGGGACGCGGCTGTCTGTCCCGTTCCTCGACCTCGTGCCGCTGCGTGAGATTGTGCCGCGCCTGCGCCCGCTGCTGGCTTACTACCGTGACTGCGCCACCGACGACGAGAACTTTGGCGACTTCATTAAGCGCGTGGGCTTTGACCACCTGCGCCAAACGGTGTTCAATGAGAGTAAGCCTGAAGAAGTATCGGGAGACTGACGACCATGATGACCACCGCCGAGCTTGACCGCCTGAACCAACAGTTTGAGCGCCAATCGCCCAAGAATATCCTGCGCTGGGCGCTGGACACCTATGGGGAGTCGCTGGCGATTGTCACCAGCTTCCAGCCGTCGGGGATGGTCATCCTTCATCTCTTGAGCGAACTCAAGGCACGCCCGACCGTCTTCACGGTCGATACCGGCCTGTTGTTCCCCGAAACCTATGCGCTGATGGATGAAGTCGAGGCGCGCTTCAACCTGAATCTCGTGCGCGTGCGGACCGGGCTTTCAGTCGCGCAGCAAGCGCAGCAGTTCGGCGATGCCTTGTGGGAACGCGACAGTGGGCAGTGCTGCCAAATCCGCAAGGTCGCGCCGCTGGACGACGCGCTGCACGGCTACGGCGCGTGGGTCACGGGGCTGCGTCGTGACCAGCCGGGGCGCGCCAGCACGCCGGTCATCCAGTGGGATAAGAAGCACGACATGCTCAAGTTGTCCCCACTGGCGATGTGGGATGAATCGGCGGTGTGGGCGCACATCCACGGCTATGAACTGCCGTACAATGCGCTGCACGACCGGGGCTATGCCTCCATCGGCTGCCGCCCAGAGGTCTGCACCGCGCCCACGTCGGTGGGCGGCGACTCGCGGTCGGGGCGGTGGGTCAACAGCGCCAAAACCGAGTGCGGTATTCACCTCTCGGCTTAATGGGCTTCGGATGTTGTGACGAAAATGGGCGGTAGGATATTCCTACCGCCCATTTTTTACTCTACGGCGTAGGGATTTCCGTCGCGCACGGCATTTTACCACCCCATCATAACGCGATTCTGGGGTAGTCAGCCAATCTGGGCGGGAGGTTCTGTTATCGGTTAAAATGGAAATATATAGTTTAAACCCCACAGCTTAGATGTTTATACTATCAGGGGAAATGTAGCGCTGATGCTCAACCGAATTGTTGTTCGAAATTATCGTGCCTTGCGTTACATCGACCAACGTCTTGGCAACGTTCAGGTGCTGATAGGACCCAACGCCAGCGGAAAATCAACCTTCCTAGATGTCATCGCATTTGTAGCAGACATGGTCAGTGGTATCTCGATTACTGAGGCCGTCCGCCAGCGTGCGCCAAATTTCCGCGACATCACGTGGATGAAGCAGTCCGATTGGCTGGAATTCGCGCTTGAAGCCGAAATCCCGGAGCTGCAAAGCAAGCGGAACTACAACCGCCTACGCTATGAACTGCGGCTTGGATTAGGGCAAAACGGCGAACTCGGTCTACAGGCCGAGACGCTGTGGCTAATGCGCCAGTCATCAGACATACCGGAAGAAGAGGTTCTTCCGACATTGTTCCCTTACCTCGACCATATTCCAGATCGTATCACAAGTGAACCTAAGCAGCGCACCCCACCCGGCTGGCGCAAGGTCTTGAGCAAGAGCGAGGCCAGCAACGATTACTTTCGCTCCGAGACCACCGAATGGAACAATATGTTCCGTTTGGGACCACAACGCCCAGCCCTCGCCAACCTGCCAGAAGACCCCGACCGTTTCCCGGTCGCCACGTGGTTTAAGCGCTATATCAGCGAGGGCGTCCAGAAAATCATGCTCAATAGCGAGGCGCTGCGGCGTCCCAGCGCGCCCCAAAGCCCGCGCACCTTCCTCCCTGATGGGTCTAACTTGCCGTGGGTCATCCACGAATTGGAAGAAAAATATCCAGAGCGTTTAGACCAGTGGGTCGGGCATGTCCAGACCGCCCTGCCCGATATCGAGACCATCCGTACCATCGAGCGCCCAGAAGACAAGCATCGTTACCTCGTCATCCATTACAACTCCGGCCTGCAAGCCCCATCTTGGGTGATCTCAGACGGGACACTGCGGATGCTGGCGCTGACCATCCTCGCCTATATCCCCGAACTGACGGGGGTTTACCTGATCGAAGAGCCTGAAAACGGCATACATCCCAAAGCCATCGAGACCATCTACCAATCGTTGACCCACCTCTACAGCGCACAGGTCTTCCTCGCCACCCACTCCCCGGTCATCCTCAGTATGGCGACACCCAACCAACTGTTGTGCTTCGACCGGACAGACGATGGCGAGACCGATATAGTCCTCGGCAGCCAGCACCCTGCGCTCACCGACTGGCGCGGTAAGGTTGACCTTGGTGTCCTGTTCGCTGCGGGGGTGTTGGGCTAGATGTCAAAAGACCTGATTTTGTTGGTTGCAGACCTCGATGCCGAGCAGACTCTCAAGACGCTGTTGGAACAGCGGACGAAAAGCCTCGGCATCAGTCGGTTGAACTATGAAATTTTGCGTCACCCTCAGCGTGATGCCGGTTGCTATGGCACATCCCACGAGGTCCTGCGTCCATACACCGGTAAATACAAGCGGGCGCTGGTCGTCTTTGACCACCATGGCTCAGGCCACGATAATGAACGCCCAGATGTAGTAGAAGCTGCCGTCGAGCGACAATTGCTCCTGAACGGCTGGGAAGCTGACAACGTGCGCGCTATTGTCATCCAGCCTGAATTGGAGGCATGGATCTGGAGCCGTTCGCCACATCTGGGGAAAGTCATCGGCTGGCCGGACACCGAAACTCTCAGGGAATGGGTCAAAACGCAAACAGTTTACTGGTCAGGTGACACGCCCAAGCCTGAACAGCCCAAAGAAGCGCTCGAAGCTGCACTTCGGCACAAGAAAAAACAGCCCTCCCCCGCACGTCTCTTCTCTGAGCTTGCCGAAAAGATGTCGCTGAAGGGCTGTATTGACCGCAGTTACAATCGGTTGGTTGGCACACTGCAAGGCTGGTTTCCAGCTTGAGTGTTTTGACGATTACCCTACGGCGCGGGGATTTCCGTCGCGCCGCCGAGGTACGGGCGCAGCACGGTGGGGATTTCGACGCTCCCGTCGGGGCGCTGATAGGTCTCTAGGATGGCGATAATCACACGCGGGGTCGCCAAACCGCTCCCATTCAGCGTGTGGACGTACTGCGGCTTGCCCCCGTCTGCCGGGCGGTACTTGATATTGGCGCGGCGCGCTTGGAACGCCTCGGTGTTGGAGCAGGAGCTGACTTCTAGCCACTCCTTACAGCCGGGAGACCACACCTCAAGGTCGTACTTCTTGGTCGCGGTGAAACCAAGGTCGCCGGTGCAGATTTCGAGGCGGCGGAAGGGCAGGTCAAGCGCGCGCAGGATGCCTGCCGCATCCTCGGTGATGCGCTCTAATTCGGCGTAGCTATCCTCTGGCTTGGTGAACTTATACAGCTCGACCTTCTGGAACTGATGGACGCGCTTGATGCCTCGCACATCGCGCCCGGCGCTGGTCTTTTCGCGGCGGAAACACGGCGTATGCCCGACCATGTTCAGCGTCAGCGCAGACTCGTCGAGAATTTCCTCGCGGAACATATTGGTAATGGCGACCTCGGCGGTCGGCAGCATGTAGACCTCGGCGTCGGGGTCGCTGTAGACCACATCGCGGAACTTGGGGAACTGCCCGCTGCCAATCATCATCTCCTCTTTGACCATGAACGGCACGTAACACTCGGTGTAGCCGTTCGCCAGCGCGGTATCGAGGAAGAAATTGCCCAAGGCGCGCTGGAGGCGTGCGCCCCAGCCCTTGAGGATGTAGCCGCGAGACCCGGCCACCTTCACGCCGCGCTCAAAGTCGATGATGTCCAGTTTCGGCCCCAGTTCCCAATGCGGCAGCGGCTCGAAATCATACTCGCGGATGAGGCCTTCTGGCGGCCACGGACGATTGTCCTCGTCGCTTTCGCCGTAGATGACGCTCTCGTGAGGGATGTTGGGAATGTAAAGCTGATGGTCGTTGAACTGTTCATCCAGCCCGCGCAGCTTGGCGTTGAACTCCTCGACCGTCTGGCCGAGGCCGCCGACCGCCTGCTTGAGGTCGTCCAGCGTGGCGGGCGCAGACCCATCCAGCTCCGCCGTCCCTTCGATGGCCGCAACCGCCGCCGGGTAATCGCCGCGACCGATGGCCGCGACCACCTGCCCAGCGCGCGCGGCGCGGGCGTCATCGGACAGTGATTTATCACCAATCAGGCGGCCAATGCTCTTGTTGAGTCGGTTGCGGCTGGCTTGGATGGCCTCGCTCTGGCTCATCAAGGCGCGGCGCTCCTTATCGACCTCCAACAGGGCATCGATGCGGGCGACGGCGGCCTCGTCTTGCAGCT
>JALONW010000249.1 GCA_025454725.1 Anaerolineae bacterium | reverse complement strand
GTCGCAGTCGATTTTGCGGCCACCAGCGGCGTCCATACCGGAGAAGACGCGGCAAAACTGCTCTTGGTCGGCGCAAATGTCACGATGATGGCCTCAGCCCTGCTCAAAAACGGCATCGACCATCTCAAGGTGGTCGAACGCGGGCTGACCGAGTGGATGGAGCGCCACGAATACGAGTCGGTGTTTCAAATGCGCGGTGCGATGAGCCAAGTTCACAGCGAATCGCCCGCCGCCTTTGAACGCGCCCAATACCTCAAGGCCATCACCAGCTATCCGGTGGGATAAAGACCTCTATAGCCCTGTCGGGGTGGGTGGCTGACGAGGCCACCCGCCCTTTGATGAACCTAATACCCCACGCGCTCACGCGCTTTCTGATACCAAATGGTCGTGAAGATGCTGCTAAATACGCTGGCAGCGATTGAGTATGCGAATTGAAAGACGGGGTTGCCAAGGATGCCAAGCGATGGCGTGAAACCATAACGCAGGCGAGTAAAAGCGCCAATGGAATTCAGATAGGCGAGAAATATCACCAACACAACAATGCCCAAAATGATGACACCGACCACCACGCCGCGGCTGTTATTGACCAACTGTGCGCTTCGTTGATAGGCCCTCAATCCGCTTTGCGCTTCCACGGTGATGACCGGGATAATCAACAATAAACCGAAGCTAAAAATCATCAAGCCGATAGATAAAACCAGATTGATACAGGCCAACGCTGGGACGACTTGTATAAATGAATAGAAAACGGCTACGACAAATAAAATTCCCCCGATGACAATCATAAAACCGATGATTTCTACAAACCGGGAAAATGCGACCGAAAAACCCTCCGAAATACTCGCTTGATTTCCGTTTATCCGTTGGTATACGACGTGACTGCTGGCAACGACGGGCAATATCCCAATGATGGCGCTGATGAGCGTTAGGGGCAGCGCAATACACAATAAGGCGACGAAATCTGTGGCATTTTGGGAAATTCCGACAGTAATCGCCGTGCTAATCAAACTCCACAGCCATGCGACAAGGCCATAAATCAGCAGCGAGGGGTTCGCCAAGAAAAACTTAAACGACTGACTTAAGATATCAAAAAACATGAGCAAGCCTTATGGATTGGAAAAGTCATACCGTCAAAGCGCCAGATATGGGAAAAGTTCTACACACCGTGCTTATCCCAGTGAAGTATACCGTTTTCTCTGATATTTTGGCAAAAATGAACACGCCGTCCAAAGATTTTGGACGGCGTGTTGTTGAAGCGGAGAGGCTCGAACTTACCAGCCGCGATGGGCAATCTTGTCGCCTTCGGCCATCGTCGTGACGTTAATGCCGATCAACAAAACGCCAGACAAGGGTTCAAACCGACCTTGTTGAGTGTTTTGGAGATGGAACAATGTCCGACAATCAAACGAATCACACCCCGCTTTCCCTTGTTCGTCCTCTAACACAGGAAGAACGCCAGCTCGCCCATGCCGCCGCCGAAGAAGCGGTGATGCGCGACATCGGCGAACGCCCACAGCGCGAGCACTACAACCAATATGCCACCCATCGCTACCCGCCGATGGTGACCAAACTCATCAGTGGATTGTGCGTCGTGCTGCTGCTGGCCGCCTTCACGCCGTCCGCGATTCGCCTATATGTCATTGGCTCATCGACTTTTGGCGCAGCCGTGCCTTACGAACTGGCCATGATTGCGGTTGGGATCGCGACGGTTCTGACTGCCGAAGTCGGCCAAGTGGTGTTCTCACTGGCCTTGGCGACGCTAGGCACGACCCCCAGCGCGAGACGACTGCTCTACGCCAGCATGGGAATTGCCACCGCCATTGCCCTCGTCGGAAATGTGCAGCTTGCCCTGCCCGGTCACGTCGAGAGTCCGTTTGCGTGGCTGGAAGCAATTGCCCCGCCGATCTTGGTTTTGTCTACCGCCTATGTCCTCAAAGAGCAGATGCTGGAAGCGATTGAGCTGCGCCACGCCAACGAGCGCGCCTACCAAGAAGCGGTCAACGACTGGCAGCGGGCGACGATCAACCCAGAAGCCCACAGCCAGTGGATGCAGTTCTACGCCAATGCGCTGCGGGATGCCCTGCGAAAGTCCAACAGCCGCCGCCGCGAGGTGCTGGAAGGTTTGAACACCGCCAACTGGCGCGCCCTGATCTACCGCGAGCTGCAAGCCGACAACTGGTATGAGACGCCAACCATTCCCGTGACTCCCGAGGCAGCCGACCCTCAGACAGAAGGGGGTGTTGAGGCTTACACCGTCCCTTTAGCGCTGAACGCGAACGGACACAGCGGTCATTCGGTGGGAGGAGAGTGATGCACTGTGTGGTCTGTAACGCGGTTCTGCGCCCATCCGACTACTACGCTGGACGACCTCGGCTGTACTGCAGCAACCGCTGTCGGCAGCAAGCAAAGTGGTCACGTCAACGCGATTCTGCCGCTCATTTTGTGTCAGACAGAAGGGTTTAGCGTATGACAAAGCCGATCATCATCCCCAATTGGAAGTATCAAAAGCCGTCGAAAGGCGGCTACAAAGGGCTGAAGAAGCTGCTGAAGTATGTGTCTTACCGCGAGAGTCCCGACCACCGCCCGGTGGATTTGAACAACCGCTGGACCGACTGCGGGTTGGGCAGCGGCTGGCGCGAGGTGTATGACCGCGCGGGCAAGCTGTCGGGTCCGTATGTGCTGGCACACCATCTGGTGATTGCCCCCGCACCGGATCTGATGGAACTGGTGCCGGAAGAACTGCGCCAAGAACTGGTACGTGAGGTGACCGAACGGACAATTGAGAGCTGGTTTGAGGCGCGCGGGCTGAACATCCCGGAGTACAGCTTCGTCACCCATGACCGCGACACCGATGACGACTACGGCTTGCAGAACCTGCACACCCATGTGTTTGTGGCGGGGACGGTCGAAAACAGTATCGGTGAACGCGAATCGCACCGGGTCCAGCGCCAGCAGGTCTGCACTGACCGGGGCGGGCTGAACCGCGAAGACAACCTGCACCATATCGCACGGCAGGAGTTTGAATACCTGCTGGATCGCACGATTGGACCGGAATGGCGGCGGCTGCGTGAGGTTGAAACCCAACAGCCAACCCTAACAGCTAACAGGGATGATGATCCCTTTACGGTCAGACCGTCACCGGAGATCGACTTCTAGCATGATGACTCTAACCGTCTTGAATCAGGGTGTGCGGTGTGCAGCGCTGGCGATTGGCTCTACGCCAATCGCCGGTGTCCCGCCTGTCATACAGATATGTATGGACAGGATCGCCGCAGGCGGGACACCAAACCCACCACGCTGTCGGGGTGGCAAGTTTAATAAACTTGCTCCTCAGATGCCGGAGGGGCTTGATGCGCCGCGCTTGGGAGCGCGCCGCCAGCGTCGGCGGTGCCGTGGCCCACCGACGCTGAAACACATGGCGCGCCACGGTTGACCGTGCCCCGCCCGTCCGAAATCGTCGATTTCGTCCGAACCGCAACCGCAAATCAGCCCAATACCAAGGAAACCATGTCTAACAACGCCAAATCGCAGTTCACCAACCGCTTAACGGTCCACATCACAGAGGCAATGGATCATCGGCTGGAGCAGATCGCCAGCCAGCGCGACGAGCCCAAAGCCGAGCTGGTCCGCGCCGCCCTCCGAGCCTATCTCGACGAACAGGAAGATCTGATCGGCAGCCGCAGGCATTTCAGCAAGATGTTTCAGCGCCGGATCGATGACCTCGAACGTCTGACGGTCATCAGCCTGCTGACCAGCATGCAGGTGCTGCACATCCTGTACGAGCGGGTCAAGCGGGAGCCTTATGAGCTGGGGAATCTAATGCACGACATGATCGAAACCGGCATCAAGAGCGAGGATACCCTCCGCATGCTGGTGGAAGGTGTTCGGCGGCAGAACACCAAACCGCCAGCGAAGTAAATCCACTGGCGGCGCGGCTGGAACGATGTATTCGAAGACTTCAGCAATCTGAGAATACATCAATCCGGTCGTGCTGTCCACAACTTGTAAAACACGAATCACAAAGGAAACAGCACGATGGAACCCTTGAAACAGCCGCCCGTCGTACAGGCGGCACACCAACCAACTATGCTCGCCGCAGCGCTGGCCTACGCCGCGCTGGGGTTGAGCGTCATCCCGCTGGACGGCAAACGTCCTAGCCTAACCACGTGGACCGAGTACCAACAGGCCGCCGCTTCATCAGAAACGATTCAGGCGTGGCACAGTGCCGGGCTGCTGAAGAACATCGGTATCGTCTGCGGCGCTGTATCCAACCATCTGGTCGTCCTCGACCTCGACGGGGCCGCCGGGTATCCCGCCTTCGCTGTCACCTTTCCAGCCTTGGCTGAGACTTACACGGTCGCCAGCGGCGGCGGTATCGGCAAACACGTCTACTTCTATAGTGACCATCTGCCGCCGAGCATCAAGGCGATGGGAACGCCAATTGGCAACCTCGAACTGTGTGGGGCAGGGCGGCAGGTCGTCGCGCCGCCCAGCATCCATCCGACCACCGGACAGCCTTACCGGGTGGAACGACCCTTGGACATCCTGCGCGTGCCGGATCTGGGAGCGCTGACAGCATGGATTGACGCCTTCAAACCGCGCCAGCTGTCACGCGAGTGGCAGCCGCCGACGCGGATCAACATTCCAAGCGGGGATGTGCCGCTCAACCCGCGCGTGATGGACGCCATTGCGCGGACGCTGATGGCAAGAGACTTCAAGCAGCACGGTGACTGGCTGCACGGGAGCTGCATTCACCCAGAACAGCACAAGAGCGGCGACCGGAGTCCGTCCTTCGGGTTCAACACCCAGACCGGTTACGGTCACTGCTATGTGTGTGGCACGATGTTGGCCAAAGAGGTATGCGAGGCGCTCAACATCGACCCGGCTCAGCTGGGCGGGTTGGTCGAGCGCCCGCAGCCTGCCGTGATGCAAACACCGCCAACGGTGAGAAGAAACCTCGCCCCCGACAAGCCCAAAGACCCGCCGCCCTCGGTGCCGACCGATTACCGGCTGCCGGATTGGTTACAGCAGTATATGGACTGGTCAGGTACGACCGGAAACCAGACGCCGATGATCTTTCATCAGGCTGCTGGACTGTGGCTACTGGCCACCGCCATCGGACGCAGGCTGTACGGCGAAGCACCATGGGGAGTGAAGATCTATCCCAACCTGTACCTGATGCTGGTAGCAGGCACGACCTTCTATCGCAAATCCACCGCCTACAAGCTGGCGGAGCAGGTGGCCCGCGCCGCCATCCCACATATGCTGATGCCGACTCCCGGTTCGCCAGAGCGCTTTCAGGAGGCGCTGGCCGGACGTTTGCCGACCAACTTCGACAAACTGGTTCAGGAGCAGCGCGAGCGCCTAACCAAGGCGCAGCCGTTCGCGGCGCAGCGGGGATTGTTGAAGGACGAAGTTGCTGGCTTGTTCGGGGCGATCAACAAACGCGACTACATGGCGGGGATGAAAGACCTGCTGATGGAGCTGTATGACTGCCCGGACTACTTCGACAAGGACACTCAAACTGGGTTGAACATTGTCCAGAATGCCGCCTTGAGCATCTTGGGCGTGACGACCCCCGCCAGCCTGTCGTGTGCCGTCAGCACCGGAGACTGGGACAACGGCTTGCTGATCCGCTTTGCGCTGCTCGCGCCAGAACCGAACTACGCCGAACGTCCCGCCGCCAAGACCTATCGCGCCGTGCCGCAGGCACTGGTAGATGATCTCCGCACACTGCACGAGCGCCTGCCCGCGCCGCAGACCAGCGAGATGGGCATGACAGCACCGGGCGCGCTGCGGCTGAACGTGGACTGCTGGGAGCAGTGTCAGCAGTACGGCGACTGGCTGCGCCGCCGCTGTGATCCGGGGCAGGACACCGAGCTGGACGACCGGTTGAAGGGCGTATATGGCCGGATGCATGTTCAGGCCTTCAAGCTGGCGTCGTTGTTCGCGGCGCTGGATTGGGTCAAGACTTCCGACGATGCGCCGACCGTCACGGTCGATCACTGGCATGCGGCGCAGGCCGTAGCGGAAGGCTGGCGCGCCAGCGCCCACCGTCTGCTGGAGCAGCTCGACCGCAGTGGGGAGGCGGTGCAGGAGAAACGGCATCAGGAGCGCTTACTGAACACCATTCGGCAGGCGGGTGCGGCGGGTGCTGCATTGCGCG
>JALONW010000248.1 GCA_025454725.1 Anaerolineae bacterium | reverse complement strand
TGACCACTTTCCTGACGATGACAATGGATATGCATCGCCCAAGTGTATTAAATCCCTTTCACTCACTTCGATTCTACATAAAGTGAGGAAGAGCCGTAAAACTCACTCCCACAGCGTGACGAGGTTGGGGTAGCGCCACTGCGCGATGCGGACGACGCGCAGGCGTCCGTCGCGGCGGCGGACGCTGATGACATACGGCAGGCGTTCATACAGCCGGGCGGCGCGCTCATCCCCGGTCGATTGGTCGGAGTCGGCGCGGCGTGCCAAGATGCCCAGCGCGGGCGCGAGCCGCTTGGGGTCGGTCGTCCCCCGGAAACTCCACATCTGGCGCGGCGGCGGCGAATCACCGACCAGCGGCGCAATCGACATCGGGTCATCGTTACGCACCTCGTCGAGGATGAGCAAACCCGGTTTGGCCGCCACCGCCTCGCCAATCCGCTGACCAAAGCTCACGCCGGGGTCATCACCAAACGGCCACTGGGGGCGAAGCCGTGCCACGTGGTCGGGAAGCGCCATCTCCCCCGCCCGTTCGACCGCCACCGCGCTGCTGAGGTCGGCCAGCCCGGCCAAAATTCCCAACAGCGTCGTCTTGCCGGATTCAGAGTCGCCGACCACCATCAACCCGTCGCGGCCGCGTGCAATTTCGGTCAGCAGCGCGACCGCCTCCGCCGAATCGGTGAAATCAGTTAGCGTCGGCGCTTCCAGCGGGT
Source organism: Anaerolineae bacterium (assembly GCA_025454725.1). Lineage (GTDB taxonomy): Bacteria > Chloroflexota > Anaerolineae > Aggregatilineales > Phototrophicaceae > Flexicrinis. Next base: position 5,477 of record JALONW010000248.1, on the reverse strand, counting down.
GCAGACGGAAATCGGCACTGAGAACGTGCGCGGCGGGCGGCGTTACGAAGTTGGCGCACAACCGCCGCCCATCGACCGTGAACCCAATTTCGTAGTAGGGGATTTCCGAGCGAATTTCGGCGCGAGCGTCGCGCACGATGCGCCGGAAGATACGGTCAAGGTGGGCGAAGTCCTCAAACAGCGGCGGCTGCACGGTCAAATCGCCGTGGCCGACGCGCACCGACACTTTGTCGATGCCCTCGACCGCCACCGTCGTGATGGTCGAGTCGGAGAAGTAGCGCTCTAGGCCACCGTAGCCGAATAGTTCACCGAACGCGGCCTGAATCACACCTGAGAGGTCGGTATTGTTGAGCTGCACAGACTCGACATTGACCACATACAGCACAACCTCGCGCACCAGCTTGAACTTGTCGACGCGGCTGACGGCCTCAACCAGCGAGGGTGATTCGTCGCTGTGTTCCAGCTCAAACTGGCGCACGACGCGCTCGACCAGCGCTTGAAGCGAAATCATGCGCGTTCCGCGTTGACTGCTGAACAGGGTCGCGCCCCGCGCCCATGCGCCCTCATCTTTGGTCGGTGGGGTGTAATCTACCGAAAGGTTGTTGTCATCGTTGTTATCGCTCATGGGTTTTGTGCCTTATGTACTACATGTTTTCCGGTGGTTGATACCTACAACTTCCCCAAATCAACCGGCTGGAGGTCGGGATTGTCGCCCAAACGCCGCCCGACCTTCGCCACATCGACCCACTGACCGGCCAGTTTGGCGCGCACGAGGTCCATCGTGAAATCAGTCCCGGTGGTCTTATCATTGCTCAACAGCGACGACCCCACACCATAGACATCGACTGGGACGCCCTCGCGCTCGAAACGTTCGATGCGCTCGCGGTTGAAGCCGCCCGTCACGACAATTTGCACAGCGCGGCAGTAGCGCTGCGCCCCATCCGCCGCTGCACCGGACTCGCCCCAACTTTCCCACGCCGAATCAAGGGCGGCGCGTACCATTCGCACCAGCGCGGCACTGACTCCCTTGTCAGCGGGGTCGGTCAGCGACGAATCCAACAGGTTACCCGCAGTATCGAGGCGAACCCCGGCCAAGCGCCAGCGCGCCATGCCATCGGCGTCGCCCGCCTGCCACGCGGCCTTGTAGCGCGGCCAATACGCGCTGAGGGTGTCGAGAGAGGCGCGCACCGCGTCATTGTTGAAATCCGCGAGGACGATGCGCGGTGTCGTTACATCCAATACCTCGGCCACGGCGACCATAGCCGCGGCGGTATCGCCCAAAAAGGCCGCAATCAGCGCGTGGGGGATGGTTCCGCCGCCGCGCCCGCCCCACCAAGCGCCCTGTGCATCGGTACTGACGCGAGCGGTCGTATTTTGGCCGGTCTCATGGTTATAGCGCTGAACGGCCAGCCAATAAGCGTAACCGTCCGATGCCTGCACGTCCGGCAGGTCGAAACGGGCGGGGAAAAACAAGACGGGTTTGCCGTTACTGACGCGCAGCACATCCAGCACGTTGGTCGCCACCCGGCTGATGCGCGTGAGCAGCCCCAACATGGGTGTTTCCAGCAACGCGAAATCACGGTATTTGCCGCGTATTTTGAGGACAGGGCGGACGTTCTCCGGCTGGCCGTCGTATTCGGTCAGCACGCCATCATGGACGGCCTCGACCTCCAAGCCTGCCCACACGCTCCAACGGGTGGCGTGGCGCAGCAGCGCCAGCGCAGCATCAACCCCGCCGACCAGCGCCCACGGCGTGCGCCGATTAAACACCTGTGCCTCGACCATCACATCACCGACCAGCCCGTCGCGGAAACCGTCGGGCATCGGTTTGGCGGGTATCACGTTTTGATAGGTCACACTGCGCTTAAATAATCCAGCCAAGACCGCCTCGACATTGGCGAAATATTTGTCCGAGTAGTCGCCGCGCCGCACGCCGTCAATCGGCAGGTGGAGGGTGTCTTGGGTCAGCCGCTTTCCATCGAATACCGTCATCAGGTCATCCCTTTTGGAGAGGTTTTGGGTTTGATGCTGAAAGTGTACCTCACCCAACCCCATCCAAAGCAGGGCAAGGGGCGGCATTTCGCCCCCACCGATGGGAAAGCCTAATTTTGTTATCCATCGGCATAAGCCGCGTTTTAGGGAATCATGATAAAGGCGACTGGGACTGATGACATCAGGCGCACCTTCTGCACGCCCTCGACCATCTGGAAGGCCACCCACCACGGGTGCGACGCGCCATCGCGGACGGCGTTGGGGTCGCTGCCGTTAGCGAGGTCTTGCAGCGCGCCAGCCAATCCCGTGATGTCCAGCCTGCCGCTGTCCGGGGCGATATAGGGCGCAGCGTTCACGCTTGTCCGTTCCTCGGCGCTTTGGATGTCGCGGTAGGCCTTAGACCAGCTGCCCTGTTCATGGGTCAGCCCAAAGTGGATGGTTTCTGGAACCTCGTGCAGGTCGAGTGTCTGAAGGTTTCCCGCAAACAGGCACAGCAGCAGGTCAGGCGCGAGTCGCTCCATCCGCACGATGGGCAGCGGTGTCGCAAAATGCTCGGTCTGTGCGTTCGGTGGGGTGCTGCCATACCCCTCGACCTGTAGGTGCGGCCAGCCCTCGACGACATGAGAACGCAGCAAAAAGCCGCTGACCACCCCGCCGCCGAAATGGTCTTGCAGCGGCGCGAGGTGCGAGAAATCACGCTCGGCGTCCTCAGACAGCACGCGCCCGACGCTGAAAGCCCCATCAAGGAGGGCGGCGCGCCACAGCGGGTCAACCACGAAAAAGCGGATGGACTCGGCGGGCAGCAGGCTTTCGGCGGGGACAAGATAATTGAACGGAACGTTCTTCAACAGCGCGAGGTCAGTCAGCCACGCCAAAATGCTGGCAGGCATCGGCGGCGGGCGTCGGATGGCCAGCGGCAGGCTGCCGTCGGGCGGGCTGACCTGCATCAGGGCGGCGGCGCGCTTCCAGTTATACAGCGCGGTGCTGACCCCCGTATTTTGCAGCGTGAGGAGCTGCCCCAACTGCCACGCGCTGGCATACGACACGTCCAGCATCCCGACTTGGCTGAAATAGCGCGCCAACTGGTCAGGCGAGCGCAGGCCGGTGAACGCGCTGAAATCGGGCGGCGTGCCGGTCTCGCCGGTGATGAACGGCCCCCGATACCAAGACACCAGTTGGTTGCCCTGCCGGGTCTGGTGCGGCAGCGGGACAAACCCCGCGCCCAACAGGTCATTTGCCAGCGCCGCCCCCTGCGACCCACCACCCACCAGCGGCGCGACTAGTCGGTTTTGTGGGTTGTCGGGCGGGTGGTTGTCGGCGGCGTTGGTCAGATAGTCGGTGAAGCTCTCCTCGTCGGGCAGGCTGGTATACGACCATGACCACAGCGTGACGAGGCGATACAGTGCCGGGTCGCTGGTGTCTCCCCCGTTGACGCGGTTCAGCAGGTCGGCGCGCCCTTCCAACGAGACGAGATGAACCGTCACTTCGCAGCCGTCGGCGCTGTTGGCATAGGCGGGCAGACGGCAGCCGACCACAATGGGGAACAAGTCGTCTTCGCCCGCGCTGATGGGCTGGTTATTGACCATCAGCTCCCGGACATGGACAAGCCGCTGTTGGTCGGACAGCGCGGGCAGGCCGCGCCGCAGCACACCCAGCGGCACATCGATGACAGTAGTCTGGTCGCTGGAAGACTGCCCGGTTTCGAGCGTGAAAGCCGGGAAATTGGGGTTAGTCGAGCCGCCCATCAAGCTCCCGACCGAGGCGGTCTGTGGGCTGATACCGTAGGTGTCGATTTCGTCGCTGGTCAGCACCAGCAGCGCCAACCACGGCGTCCCGTCCGGTGTTCCGCTGACCGGTCGCTCCCACGGCAGGGTCGAGCGGTTGAGGACGAGGTGCGGCAAGACGTTACTGTAGCGCCCAACGCCCTTATCGGGCGGGAAGGCTGATTTGACCAGCGCTGGGTCAATGTTGAAGCGCGGCCCCATGACCGACAGGTATAAATAGCGCGCCGCCTCGCCCGGCGCGAGGGCGTCGGTGTGGCCGTCGAACGAGAGCGCCTGCTGCACGGTGATACGGTAATCGCCGTCGGGCATCCCCGGCTTATGCGAGTCAGTAAAAACCAGTTGGAGGGGATATTGGGGGGTTTCTGGCATCGGTAGCAGCCCTCCGGCTTAGGCGTCTGGGGTATACGCCCCGTAGCGCGGCGCGAACGCAGCGTACTGGGCGAGGTCTTGGTTGAGGTTGAAGGTCTCGCTGATGAAGCCCAGCGCGTCGAGGACGCCCTGACGGGTGGCCTGCGTGTCGGCGGCCAACATATCGGCCTGTACCGCGTCAATGACGCGGCGGTTGTCCAGCAGGTCGGTCGGGTTGGCGGTGTTGGCCGGGTCTGGGGTGAAACTGCCCGCCGCCTGCCAGCTGAACACAGTGTATTCCGACGTCGTTTCATAGGCGAACTTGTCGCGGTCAGTGGCTTGGCTGCTGCTGGGTAAGACAGGGACGCCCGGCGAGAGGAAAACGCCGCCGATGGTGTCGTCAATCAGGCTGGCTTGGTTGAGGCTGGCCGGTTTGCTGGGGTCGAGCAGTTTTGTCCCCCACATCGCATACGGGACGTTTTTGGCGTAGAGCTGCGGGGTGGTGAAATCGCTGTACGCGTCCTCGAATTGGCCGGTCGAGTCGTTCATGCGCTGCAACCTGAGGCTGTGGGCGGCACGCTGGTAGCCAGTGTCCATCGGCGTGACGCCCAGCCCCGTCCGCTTGAGCGCGCCATAGGCCACCCCGTCCCACGCTGAACCGTCGCCGCGCTGAACCTCGGTGATGGGGATGGCCGAGCTGGTCGTGATACGGAAATCTTTCGGGTTGACCACGTTATAAGTCACGGCCTGAGCGCCGTCCGCGCCTTGAATCTGGCGCACGAGGCCGCTGGTCACGTCAGCGGTGACGTAGTTCCAGTGCGTGCTGCCGCTGGGCGCGTCCACGCTGTCTGGCTGGGCTTGAACGGGAGGCATCAGCGAGTCTTGGAACTCTGCCCACGTCAGCGGGGTTGCGCCGGTGTTGCTAGCCCCGAACGACAAATCGACGTTGATTTTGACGAACCAGATTTTCATGTGCAGCGACGCATGACCGCCGAGGTTCGGCCCCCACAGTTCTAGGTCGGCCCCGGCGCTGGCGCTGACCTCGTGTGTCCCGAAGGTGTGGAAGATGACATCGAGGTTGACCTCGGCGCTGGTGTTGACCGCATAATGGTACGGCTTCCAGTTCAGCAGGAAATCGGCCCCGACATCCAGCGAGGCGCGCACGCCGGGCAGCAGGCTGTCGCCCGCGTATTGGAACAGGAACGACAGCGACATCCCGGCCATCATCGCGCTGGGTGTCAGCGCAAAATAGAGGCTGCCCTTGGCGTTCAGCAGCGACGACACCGACCACGTAAACCCGATGCGCGGCACGACCGGGTAATGGCTGGGCGGGACATACTTGGGGTGGTAGCC
>JALONW010000247.1 GCA_025454725.1 Anaerolineae bacterium | reverse complement strand
GCTTGAGGCGCGGGCCGATAACAATGACCGAACGACCAGAGTAGTCCACGCGCTTACCAAGCAAATTGCGGCGGAAACGCCCCTTCTTACCCTTGAGCATATCGCTGAGGGACTTCAGTTCACGGCGACCCCGACGGCTCAACGCACGACCGCGCTGGCTGTTGTCGATGAGGCTGTCAACGGCCTCTTGAAGCATACGCTTCTCGTTGCGGACAATCACGTCCGGCGCGCCAAGCTCCAACAGGTGCTTGAGGCGGTTGTTGCGGTTGATGACCCGGCGGTACAGGTCGTTCAGGTCGCTGGTGGCAAAACGCCCACCGTCAAGCTGAACCATCGGGCGCAGGTCGGGCGGGATGACCGGCAGCACTTCCAAAATCATCCACTCAGGACGATTGTGGCTCTTCCGCAGGCTCTCGACCACCTTCAGGCGCTTGGTGGCCTTCTTCTTGCGCTGCTTGCTCTTGTTGTGGCGGATGTCGTTCCACAGCTCCACCGACATCGCATCGAGGTCCAACCCCTTAAGGATTTTGTGGAACGCCTGCGCGCCCATGTCAGCCTCAAACACGCTGTTGAACTTGGCGCGCAGCTCGCGGTAGCGGCTCTCGCTCAAAAACTGGAGGACATGCAGGTCCTGAAGCTCGCGCTTGGCCTCACTAGCGGCCTTCAGCACATCGCCCATCCGGTCTTGCAGCTTGTTCATGCGCTGGTCAAGCCCATCCGACGCATTCTTCTTCAGGCCGTCACGTTCATTCTCAAGCTGCGCCAGCGCCGAACGCCGCTGCGACTCGATTTCGCTTTGGAGGTCGTTCAGGTAGTCGTTGGTGATGTCTTTAATCTTCGCCAGATGCTCATTCGAGACCGTCTCACCCTTCGAGACAATCTTGGCATCGGCGGCATCCAACATTACGTCGAACTCGGCCACCTTGCCGCGCAGCACCTCAAGGCGTGCTTGGACACCAGCGGCTTCGCCCATCAATTTATCGGTCAGGCGTGCCAGTTCTTCTTCATAGTGGCGGCCAATCTCGCCTTCGCGAGACTCCAGCTCGACCAAACGCTCATCGCGGTCGCCCCGGATTTCGGCCATCTGTCCCTTGATGTCGTCGCCAAGCTCGTTCTCCTTGGCCTCCAACTCACGGTCAATGCGCTTGATGGCGCGGGCACGGGCATCCTCGTTAACGCCGGTCACCACGTACTGCGCGAAATACAGCACGCGGTCAAGGTTGCGGCGGCTGACATCCAACAGCAGGCCGAGATAACTCGGCACGCGGCGGGTGTACCACACATGCGCCACCGGCGCAGCGAGGTCGATATGCCCCATGCGCTCACGACGCACCACTGAACGGGTCACTTCTACGCCGCATTTGTCGCAGATAATGCCCTTGTAACGGATATTCTTGTACTTACCGCAGTAGCACTGCCAGTCGCGGGTCGGCCCGAAAATGGCCTCACAGAACAGGCCGTCCTTTTCGGGACGCAAACGGCGGTAGTTGATGGTCTCTGGCTTAGTAACCTCGCCGTAAGACCACTTCTTGATTTGTTCGGGCGAAGCCAAACTGACGCGGAGAGCCGTAAAATCTTTTGCCGCCAAAGCGCATCCTCCTGCATTGGAACGTGTCGAGGCATTACGGGGGAATTTGCGTGAATTTCAATGTGGTATAAACGAACGCAAAGCCAAACGTCTAGGCAGATGAAACCTACCTACGTTAGGCTTTCCAGTCGCAAACCACCAGTCTTTTGCACATGCGTATCGGGTATTATACGTCCGCAGACCGTTTCCGTCAAGCGAATATCGCACAACAAAATAAGTGTTTGACTTGTCGATAAAAGAACATAAGTACTATAATTAAGCTGAAATTCGCTTCATTTTGCCACAAAAGGGGTTTCATCATGAGAAAATTAATCGTCATTTCCCACATTACCCTTGACGGGGTTCTACAGGCCATGGGCGGCCCAGATGAGGATACCAGCGGCGGTTTTGTCCACGGGGGTTGGGTCACACGCTACTCTGATGAGGTGGTCGGCGCGGCCATCAAACGCGAGATGAACCTGCCGTTTGAACTGCTCATCGGGCGTAAGACCTTCGACATCTGGTCGCCGTATTGGCCGCACCACGCCGACATCTGGCCGGGCGTGAACACGACCACCAAATATATCGCCTCAAATACCCTCACCACACACGAATGGCAGCCAACGGTGTTCTTGGGAGGTGACATCGCCCCAAAAATCGCTGAACTCAAGAAGCAGGCCAAGCCTGACCTGCACGTCTACGGCAGCGGCAACCTGATTCAGACCCTCCTAAAGTATGATTTGGTCGATGCGATGTGGTTGAAAATCTACCCACTGACCTTAGGCAGCGGCAAACGCCTCTTCGTTGAAGGCACAATCCCGGCGGCGTTCAATGTGACAGATAGCCAAATCTCGCCAAAGGGCGTCATCATGGCAAACTACGAACGCGTGATATAAGGCACAGCCTCTCCCCTATCCCTGACCCGACGTGCTGCTCTCGGCCACCTTCATCTGGAGATAGGCCTCCATGAAGTCGTTGAGGCGACCGTCCAGCACTGCCGTCGTGTTGCCGGTCTCGTGGTTGGTGCGTAAATCTTTCACCAACTGATACGGATGCAGTACATACGACCGAATCTGGCTGCCGAAGTTGGCGTCCATGTTCTCGCCCTTGAGCGCGGCCAACTCGGCTTCTTTTCGCTGACGTTCAAGGTCTAATAGGCGTGCCTTGAGAATCTGCATGGCGCGCTCACGGTTCTGGGCTTGGCTGCGCTCGTTTTGGCACTGGATGACCAGCCCTGTTGGGATATGGATAATCCGCACCGCCGTGCTGTTCTTCTGGACGTGTTGACCGCCCGCGCCGGAAGCGCGGAAGACCTCCATTCGAACGTCTTTTTCCGGCACGTCAATCTCGTTGATTTCTTCCTGCACGTCCGGCCACAATTCGACCTTCGCAAACGAGGTGTGGCGTCGGTTTTGCGCGTCGAACGGGCTGATGCGGACCAAACGGTGAACGCCCTGCTCACTCCGCAAATAGCCGTAGGCGTTGTCGCCGCGCACCGAAAGCGTGACACTTTTAATCCCCGCCTCTTCGCCCTCGCTCCGGTCGATGACCTCAACCTTGTAGCCGTTGTCCTCGGCCCAGCGCAGGTACATACGCTCCAACATCTGCGCCCAGTCCTGCGATTCGGTGCCGCCTGCGCCGCTGTGGATGGCGAGGAAAGCATCCTTCATGTCGTTGGTCCCACTGAGCAGCGCCCGCACCGACATCCGACCGACCTCGGCAGTAATCGCCTCTAGTTCTGCGTTTAATTCCTCGGCCAAGTCGGCGTCGTTGAGAACGGCGAGTTCCAGGGTGTCAGCAATGCGGGCGCGCAGCTTGACCCACGGCTCAATCCGACCCTTGAGACGCGAAAGCTCTTGCATGGTCTTTTGGGCTTGTTCCGTGTCGTTCCAGAAAGCCGCATCACCCGATTTGGCCTCTAATTCTTCAACCGAGACCTTCAGCGACGCGATGGCAAGTTTGTCCATCAGGTCATTGATGGTCGATTCGTAACCCTTGAGGGTATCTACCAGCGCGCTCATCCTCTATACCCCGTCATTCACTACTGCGCGTCTGGCGCAGCACCTCATACATTAAGACCGCCCCAGCAACCGAGACATTCAGCGAATCGGCCAGTCGCCCGACCATCGGGATTAAAACTTGGGCGTCGCAGGCGGGCAGCCACGAATCCGGTAAGCCGGTATCCTCTGCGCCCATCAACAGCGCCGTCTTGGTCGGATAGGTCAGTGCGTAGGCATCCTGTGCAGCCTGTAGGTGTGTGCCGACCACGCGGAAGCCCCGTCGCTTGAAGAACATCCGCGCCTCTGCCCCACTCAGCGTATAGACATTGCCCAAAAACACCGCGCCGGTGCTGCTGCGGATGATATTGGGGTTATACAGGTCGAGCGCGCAGTCGATTAAGAAGACACTGCGGAACCCGGCGGCATCCGCCGTCCGCATCAGCGCGCCAAGGTTGCCCGGTTTTTCCAGCGCAACCAACCCCAAGATGGGCGCGTCTGGCACATTGTCCAGCGCACCAGCCCGATATACGGGCGGCGCGTGCATCACTGCCACCACGCCTTCGGGATTGTCACGGTAACCCACCTTGTCCATCACTTCCGGCGTGGTGTGGATGACCACGCCCGGCGGTAGGTCGGGCAGGTCTTCGCGCAAGTCCTGCGGGCAGACCAACACGAAATCGGGCGTCAGGCCGCAGTCTAGCGCCCGACGCAGGTCGCGCACGCTGTCGATGACGAAGCGCCCCTCGCGCTCGCGGTCACGCTTGTCGCGCAGGCGGCGGGTGAGCTTGACCCGTGGGTTTTGCAGGCTGCTGATTAACTCTGGCATAGGTATTGGGATACACACACGCCGGGGACGGCAGGTCCCCGGCGCAGGCGCTTTCTTTGATGGCTAGAGCCGTTCAGTTCTCGTCGAACAGGCTGAGGACAAAGTTTTCTGGGTTAAACAAGATGAGGTCGTCAATACCCTCACCCAAGCCGACATACTGCACCGGCAGGCCAAGCTCACGGAATACCGCGAACACCATCCCGCCCTTGGATGACCCGTCCAGCTTGGTGATAATCACCCCGCTGACATCGACGGCCTTGCCGAACTGCTTGGCTTGTTCCAGCGCATTTTGACCGCTGGTGCCATCCAAGACCAACAGCACCTCGTGGGGCGCGTCGGGGACAACCTTGCTGCTGACCGCTTTAATCTTGGCTAGTTCATCCATCAGATTGAAATTGGTGTGCAGTCGCCCGGCGGTGTCCACAATCAAAATGTCGTAGCCGCGTGCTTTGGCTGCTGCCGCTGCATCGTGGACCAGCGCGGCAGGGTCGCTGCCCGGCTTGCCGGTGATGACCGGAACTTTGACCCGTTCACCCCACATTTGGAGCTGTTCAATCGCGGCGGCACGGAAGGTGTCGCCCGCGCACAGCATGACCTTACGCCCGGCACGGTTGAGTCGGTTGGCCAGCTTGCCAATGGTGGTGGTCTTGCCCGCACCGTTGACGCCCACCACGAGGATGATAGACAATTCACGCCCGCTGATGTTCATGGTCGGCGGGAATTTGAGCATATCCTTCAGCACCTCGCGCAGCGCGGTCTGAAGCTTGGCGGGGTCTTTGATGCCGTCGCGGCTGGCCTTGGCGCGCAGTGCTTCGACCACATCACCAGAGGTCTTGACGCCGAGGTCGGACTGAATCAGCACCGCTTCGATGTCGTCCCACATCTCCTCGCTCAGGCCGCCGCCGCCGCCCAATACCGAGGCAATCCGGCCAAAGAATGATTGGCGCGTCTTCGACATGCCCTTCCGAAAGATTCCCAAGAGGCTGCTCCGTCTGAGGTCAGATGAATGGGTACAAAAAACAGGTAGGCAGGGAAAAAACCGCCCGTGTCGCATCACAGTAGTATACTCGTCTGGCGCGGGGTCTATCAAGGCGTGAGGAGGCTGGGTGGATTACCTCCTTATCCCCTAGCCCCTCTTCACAAATCGCAGCTAAAAAGATGCAAAGACCTTTAACATCAGCGGACAAGACGGATTACCTCGCGCCATTTTCACTCGTACGCAAGAGGATTTCGTCCTGTACGGACAGCATAATATGCTGTCCCCGCTGTCCATCCGGCCTATTTGCAAACCACTCTCTGCATACACAAAAAGGATTCTCCCTTTGAATGACGCAAAACTGACCCACCTCGACGAACACGGGCGCGCCAACATGGTCGATGTGGGCGAGAAGCCCGTCACCAACCGCAGCGCAACCGCCGCTGGCAGCGTGACCATGCAGCCCGAAACCCTGCGCCTGATTCAAGACGGGGCGCTCAAAAAAGGGGACGTGCTGACCGTGGCGCGCATCGCGGGCATCATGGCCGCCAAGCGCACCGCCGAACTCATCCCACTGTGCCACCCCATCCCGTTGAGCAAAATCAGCGTGGAGCTGGTGATTGACCCGGATGCCAGCGCCATCTATATCACCGCGACGGCCAAGACCACCGGCCAGACCGGCGTCGAGATGGAAGCGCTGACCGCTGTCAGCGTAGCCGCTCTGACGCTGTACGACATGGCGAAGGCGGTTGACCGGGGCATGACCATCAGCGGCATCCGGCTGCTGGAAAAGACCGGCGGCATCCACGGCGATTACAAGGCGGAATAAAAA
>JALONW010000246.1 GCA_025454725.1 Anaerolineae bacterium | reverse complement strand
GGCTGCTGCTGAGGGTCAGACAGCATAACTTGTGAGTGTCCCTCAAACTGAAATAGGATTTCGGCGCGCCCCTCGGCTGAAATCACCTCATCCGGGGCGACCACCAGCGGCATGAGCAGCCGCCAAAAACACTCGATTTTGTCAGCCAGCCCCGGCGGTGGGCCGACCTGTTCGTAGTGTAGGTTGTGCATCGACCTGAATAGACCTCATCCTATCTCACCTCACCATAAGGCTGACCCGCTGATAGCGTCAATAGGATTTCGACCACAATCCTCACACCGCGCCGTCGCGCATGTTAAGGTTTCTGCGGTAAAATAGATATCTTCGGGGACAGCGCGGTCATCAAACCCGCCGTCCCTTTGAAAGTACACACCCACAGACCCCTTAGAACAGTAGACCAAGAAAAACCGCTATGGATGCTTTGATTTTCGCCAACGGCGAGGCGCTTGACGGCCCGGCGGTGCGCCAGTCATTCGAGTCGCTGGAAGACGCTTTGATTATTGCTGCTGATGGGGGTGCGCTCAACGCCGCCTACTTCGGCTATACCCCTGCCGTCGTGCTGGGCGACCTCGACTCGCTTCAGCCTGCCGACGCTGAACGGCTGGAACACGGCGGGACGACCATCCTGCGCTACAGCGCCGAGAAGGATGAGACCGACCTCGAACTGGCGCTGATGTACGCCGCCAAGCAGGGCGTCAAGCGCATTGTAGTGGTCGGCGGGGTGGGTGGCCGCCTCGACCAGACCTTCGCCAATGTCTACCTACTGGCGCTGTCCGACCTGATTGAGCGTGATGTGGTGCTGGTGGCAGGCAACCAGACCGTCCGGCTGCTGCGCCCCGGCAGACACATGATACACGGCGCGGCGGGCGACACCCTATCGCTGATTCCGCTGGGCGGCCCGGCGCTGGGCGTCAGTACCACCGGCCTGCAATATCCCCTCCACTCCGAGCCGCTGCGCTTCGGTCAGGCGCGGGGCATCTCCAATGTGCTGACCAGCGCCAACGCCCAGATTCACTTCAGCACCGGCCTCCTGCTGATGATTCACACCATCGGGCGCGCATGAACGCCGTCATCGAGAAGCACGACCACACTGGAAAGTATGTGCTTGAGTATCCGGGGACGGTGCTGTCGCGCAGCGCGACCGAGGTTTGTGTGGAGTGCTTTTTCGACCGTGACATTCCCGGCCAGTACCCCGACATCAGCGCGGGCGACCGAGTGGTCGAGTGGTTTTTCACCGACCGTTGGTACAATATGATGGAATTCCACGATGTGCGTGACGGCCACCTGAAGGGCTGGTACTGCAACATTACGCGCCCGACCGACATCCGCGAGGACGGCGGGCGGCTGGTGGTAGCGTGGCAGGACCTCGCACTCGATGTATTCGTCTACCCAGACGGGCGCGTCCTCGTGTTGGATGAGGACGAATTGGTCGGCCTAAATTTACCCGCCGATGAAATAGCGCAGGTCTGGGCGGCGGTTGACCATTTGCGTGCGCTGGTCGAGTCGCGCCAGCCCCCGTTTGATGGGGTAATGAGCGGCGAGTGATGCGTGATGAGAGGGTGCTTGCAAATACGCACCAAATGGACAGCGGGACAGGGCATGCCCTGTCCGTACAGCACAGATAAACCCGTACCATTTTCCAGCCTATGGGCGAGATTGTTCCCTCCTATACGGACAGCGTAATGCATTTTAATAGACGAATAAGGATTTAATTTTGGCGGACGCGCCGTTGCGCGTCCCTACAAATCGGGTCAGGCTGTAGGGACGCCCAACGGGGCGTCCGTGATGGAATAACCCGAATTTCCGTATTGATTCGTTAAACTGCATTATGTTGTCCGCCCTTGAAACCACCGTATGATTGAAAAAAACACAAGGAGCCGCCCCATGTCGCTGATGATTGAGACCCGTGAGCTGTCCAAGCGCTTCGGCAAATTTACCGCCGTTGACGGCCTATCGTTGGAAGTCCCCGCCGGGTCGATTTACGGCTTCTTGGGGCCGAACGGCGCAGGAAAAACCACCACCATGCGGATGTTGACCACGCTCACACCGCCCACCACCGGCGAGGCCTTCATCAACGGTCATTCGGTCGTCAAGACACCGATTGCCGTGCGGCGCGCCATCGGCTACATGCCCGACGAATTTGGCGTGTACGACGACCTGCGCGTGTGGGAATATCTCGATTTTTTCGCCGCCTGCTACGACATCCCCGACGGCCAGCGCCGCTCGCTGATTACCGACCTGCTGGCGTTGGTAGACCTGACCGGCAAGCGCGACGAGATGGTCGATAAGCTCAGCCGGGGCATGAAACAGCGCCTGAGCCTCGCCCGCACCCTCGCGCATGACCCCGCCGTCCTCATTCTCGATGAACCGGCTTCCGGCCTCGACCCGCGCGCGCGCATCGAAATCCGCGAGCTGATGGTCGAGCTGGCGGGCATGGGCAAGACCATTTTCTTCAGCACGCACATACTCGCGGACGTGGAGACCATCTGCACGCACGTCGGCATCGTCGAGGCGGGCAAAATGGTCATGCAGGGCAGCATGAATGAACTCAAGGCGCGCCTGATGCCCCACCGCGAGATTGTCATCACCGTGAAGGACGACGAAGCCGCCCAAACTGCCCGCAGCGCCGTCCTGACGATGCAGGGCGTCATCGGTGCGGAGGTGCTGCCGCAGAAGGCTGGGCGTTCGCGCCTGCGCGTCGATTATCAGGGCGAAGACGAGGGCGTCGCGGCGCTCAACCAGACCATCATTCAAGCTGGGGTGTCGGTTTTGGGCTTTAACGAGGAAGTTCGCGACCTTGAGAGCGTCTTTATGAAGGTGACGCAGGGCATCGTAAGCTGACGCCCGGCTGACCGACCGCTTTTTATCCCAAACCTGAGCAAGGAATATCCCAACATGGCCGACCCGCTGTATACCCCCCTCAACGCCGCTGATTACAAGTCCACCTTCTTTGACGCTGACGCGCCGCACGCCCTGATTGACGTGCGCGAGCCGGACGAATACGCGCAGGCGCGCATCCCCGGCGCAGTCCTGATCCCGCTGGGACAGGTCGAAGCGCGCCTCGCCGAGTTCCCGACCGATGTGCCGGTCGTGCTGGTCTGCCGCAGCGGCGGGCGCAGTGCGATGGCCGCCGAAATCCTGCGCGGCGCACAGTTCAGCGGCCAGCTCTATAACCTTGAAGGCGGCACGATGGGCTGGGTGCAGGCCGGTCACCCCCATGACAAGGGCTAAACTCTCGTAGGCTGGGCGTACCCGATGCGTCGGGCGGGCGGCATGGGAATGACCGCCCCGCCCGGCGTATCATCGGCGGACAGAAAGACCCCGTCTGCCGAGGAACTCGCCCATGCGCCGCATGATTGTCACCGCCTGCCTGTTATTCATCAGCCTATCCACCAGCGCGCAAGAACTTCCCACCGACCCGAATGCCACCCTCCTCGCCGAATTTGGGCGCGGGGAGGTCAAAAGTGTTGGATGGTCGCCCGACGGTGAGAGTGTCTGGGTCGGGACAAGCGCTGGGACATGGGAACTGGACGCTGACCTCAACGAACGCCGCGCCTTCCCCGACATCCGCTATGGCGCGCTCAGCCCCGACGGGACATGGCTGGCGGGGTACAGTGAGACGGGGTTTTATGCGCTGCATGACCTCGAAAATGACCGACGAATCGACAACAACCCTTATCAGTACAGCTTCGGTCTGGTGATTGACCGCCCACCACTGTGGAGTCCTGACAGTCAATGGGCTGTCTACTCCTCCTACGGCTATTTGCACATCATTCATCCCGCTGAGTTTGACGGCTATACCGCTTTGATGGGCATGTCTGGGACATACCAACCGCTGATTTGGAGCGAGTCAGGGCGTTTTCTGGCAGGCTATGACGGCCAAGATGTCTGGGTACTAGATACCCAAAGCACTGTTCGGAATGCCGTGCGTCTCCCGAACATCGATGGGTTGCAAAACAATTACCTCAACCAACTGACGTGGTTCGGGGATGAGGCACTCTACTGGGGCGCGGTGGGCGACGGCGGTGATGAGGAGCGCTGGCGCTGGAACGGCGAACAGTTCGTTTTAGGCGGCGAACGGAGTAGCTGCTCACTCTGTTTGTACAGCCCAGATGGGCAATTTGTCTTAACCGCGTATCCCTTTGACTTCACCCTCTTATCCACTGAGACCCAAGAAATTATCTTTGAACGCCAAGCACAGTTTCCAGAAGGGTTTTTGTTTTGGTGGGGATGCTCCCCATTTGGTCACCCGATTCGCAAAATATTCTCGTCTCAACCTACCTCAACGACGAACAAGCGCCCCAGTATGGTCTCGCCCAGCTTGACGCTAACACCGGAAACATGAAGTGGTTCATAGGGATTTTCCGCCAGCAAGCTGATTCCGCCGTGTGGGACAGCACCGGGACGAGGCTGCTGGTGATGGCGAGCGGTGTTCTAGCAGTAGTAGACAGTCAAACCGGGGAAGTTCTCGCCCGTAACGCCGATTTCGCCCATGCACAGCGGATGGCGTTGAACGACGGCGGAACACGCTTGGCGTTGGCTGATGGAGAAGGCCGCGTGGCAGTTAGCACGACAACCGAGGAACCGACCCTCAACCAACAACCATTTCTAGGCTACACCCACAATTTGCATTGGCAGCCCGGCGGCGATTCGCTGTTGGTCATCGATTCGGTCAACGAGCATTATCCACAGGCGCTCCACCTGTTCGATACCAATGCAACTGAACCGGCTGAAACGCTGTTGAGAGACTCTCCCGCTTTGCCACCGCCGTGGTCATCGATAGAAAACCCGTGGATTTACGCCGCTTGGAAGCCCGACGGCTCACAGCTTGCGGTGGCAGACCGTGAGCGCGTCTATCTTGCTCAACCCGGCGGCCTCGAAGAAATTTACGAGGCGACGCCGCCAACTCTCTATACCAGTGAACCCGGCTCTATCGTGGGGCTTTTCTGGGATGAGCGCGATGAGCTGCCAACGGCGGAACTTTTCTGGTGCTGTTCATCCGTGCATTACTCGGTTTACACCGGCGCAGACCTCTCACTGATGCCCACACCCTACCCAACCCATGACCCAGAGGTAGACCCGCCGCTTCCGTTCTGGTGGAATATGTCGGTCTATACAGGGACGTACCCAAGCTCGATTAGCCCAGAAGGGGGCTATGCCATCTTCCTTGATGACTACGAAAACGGTATGGTCTGGCGCGCCGATGGAACGCCGCTGCAATTCCTGAACGATGTCAAACATGTGGTCTGGACGGAAGATGACTCGCGGTTGGCGATTGTCCGGCTTGACGGCTCGCTGTGGGTGCTGAGTCTGGCGGACAACCAGCTTTCTCACGTGTGGACGCCGTCGCTGTCGGAACAGCGGGTCAATAACGTTTATGAGGATCGCCCGAAACGCCTGACCGACGAGACCACCGCGCTCGTGTGGTCAGTCGACGGTACGACCCTCGCCTACAATTACGGGGGCGTGGTGCGCGTGTGGCGGTTGGGGGAATAAATTCACACGCGCACCCAACAGCGTTTACTCGTCGCCGATAAAATCCTTGATATGGTGCTGGACGGCGTAGGCGGCGGCCTCGGCGCGGTTGGCGAGGCTGAGTTTGCCCAAGATGCTGCTGACGTAATTCCGCACCGTGCCTTCGCCCAAAAACAATTTCCCGGCGATTTCGCGGTTGGTCAGGCCGTCAGAAATCAGCGACAAGACGCGCACCTCCTGCGCCGACAGCCCATTGAAGGCCGACGCCTCTTTGCTGCGCTCGTGCTGGGCCACCTCGCGGAAAACGGTGGCAATCATGGCTGGGTCGAGGGTCGATTCGCCGCTGGCGACCGCCACCACCGTCTTGACGAGGTCGTCGTTGCCGATGCGCTTGAGGACGTAGCCCGACGCGCCCGCCCGGATGGCCGCGAACAATAAATCATCTTCGGCAAACGACGTGAGCATCACGACGCGGGTATTGGGGAGCTGCTCAGTAATCTGGCGGCAGGCGTCCACCCCGTTCATCCCCGGCATACGGATGTCCATTACCACCACGTCGGGGCGGGCGCGCAGCGCCTCCTTGACGGCCTGCTCGCCATTGGACGCCTCGGCCACCACGGCGATATTGGTGTTCTGGTGCAGCATGGCCTTCACGCCCATCCGCACCACCTCATGGTCATCTGCAACCAGCACGCGAATCTGTGCCATCGTCTCCCGCCCTCCTAACACTGTATCAGGCCACCAGTTTAACACGTCGG
>JALONW010000245.1 GCA_025454725.1 Anaerolineae bacterium | reverse complement strand
CAACAGGCGACCACCTATGCCCCAGATGACCCGTGGTTCTGGTATAACTATGGGGAAGCCCTGCTGCGCCTCGGCGATACTGAGGGCGCGAAGGTGCGCTATAAGAGCGCTTTGAAAGCAGACTCACGCCATCAGGCGAGCAAGGACCGGCTGAATGAACTCTAGGATTCCGCGCCGTGGTTTGCGCCACAATGTGTCCGTGACTTTTATGAGCGGCCCCAACGACGGGGTGACGATGAACTTTACCCAGCCGGGGCGGGGCGAGGAGCGCACCCTGACCATTGGGCGGCGCGAGGGCAGCGATATTCATCTGCCGTTCGACAGCCAAGTCTCGCGCAACCATGCGCGGCTGGTGTGCGGCCTGCTTCCGGCTTCGGTTGGTGGGGATGAGGACGTGCCGTATCTGATGAGCTTCTGGCTGGAAGATATGGGCAGCCGCAACGGGACGTTCGTTGAGAAACACCACGAACCCATCAGCGGTCGGGTGAGTCTGCGCCCCGGTACGCTGTTCCGCATCGGTCGGACGTGGCTGCGCCTCGATGTCCCGATGGCTGGGGATGAGTAATAATACGGATGGGTAGGGAGGACAGGGCATGCCCTGTCCGTACAGCAAGAAATTTTCTCGCCCAAAGGTAAAAATGGCGTAGGATAATCCGTTCTGTAGGGGCGAGGCTTGCCCGTCCGAAAAAGATTTTCGGGAAAGGGCATGTTATGGATATAACCGCCTTCGTTGAGCGTGAAGCCAAATCCTACGCTGTAACGGGTTTGAATGTCCGGGTGATTTTCACCCAGAATGAAACGGGCGATGAATTCGTGTTGACGGCGTATGCTAAAGAGCGCGGTCAGCACCTTGTCTATACGTCATTATATGTCGCCCTGAGCGACGGTCTTGTTCTCGTATATGAAGACCGCAACGCCCCGCCCTTTGTCGAGTCACTGGTGTAGGCGGGCGTCCCCCGCGAGAAGATTATCTTGCTCTACGCGGGGAGGAAACGCCGGTCAAAGGCTGATGAAGACAATCGCTGCCAGTGCCAGCGCTACGCCGACCCATTGGCGTGCGCCCAGTCGTTCACGCAGTATAATTACCGCTAACGTCATGGTGGCGGCGGGGTAGAGCGACGACAGCACCGATGACACATCTAAGCGCCCAGCCTGCGCGGCCAAGACGAAAAACAAGTTGCCCAACGAGTCGAAGATGCCCGCCAGCGCCATGATGCCAATGCTTTTTAGCGGCGGGACACTTGCGGCGCGGGTGACAAGTATCCCAACCAACAGCAGCGACATCGAACCCATGCGGGCGGCCACCAGTGACCACAGCGCGCTGGTCTCACCCGCTTGGTCGAGCAAGGTGAGGAATAGCCCAAATCCCAAGCCAGCGGCCAGCGGCAGCAGGATGTCGCGGCGGGTGATTGCGCCGTGGATAGTGGTGCTGGACATTAGCCAGACACCGACCAGCGCCAGCCCAAAACCCAGCCACTTGGCCGCGTTAGGTGGTCCCTCGTTAAACACACCGATGATGACTGGGACGGCTGCCGTTAGCACGGCGCTGATGGGCGAGGCCAGCCCCATCTTGCCGACGGCCAGCGCATAGTAAAATAAGACCAAACCCGTCCCGCCTGCCAAGCCTGCGCCAAGGGCGGCCAGCGCTTGGGTAGGCGTAGGAAATGGGTCATTCAGCGCGATTGCGCCGACGATGAGCATCGCCGTCCCGACGATTTGGCCGACAATGGCGACCAAAAATACGCTGTGGCGCTTGGTGATAAAGCCGCCTGTAAAGTCGCCTGCGCCCCAACCAGCCGCAGAAAGTAGGCCGAAGACCACGGCCATGATGTCGGGGGTCATTCGGCGTCGGGTTCCCCTTCGCCTTCTGGCGCGCAGATTTCGCCAAGGCGGGCGCGCAGCAGGTTCAGCAGTGGGACGACCGGCACGCGCAGTTGGATACCCCGCTGACCGGCGCTCAGGACGATATGCTCCAACTCGGTTGCGGCTTTGTCGAGGAACAGCAGCCAATTTTTATCGCGCAGCATCAGCCCGCTGATTCCGCCGACTTTGAGGCCGGTCAGCGCTTCGGCGTCCTTGTGCGCGGCCATCCGCACTTTTTTGACGCCCGCCGCCTGCGCCAATTTCTTCAGGTCGAGGTGTTGGTCAGACGGCAGCATGACCAAGAATGGTTTCGGTGCGCCGTCGGCCTGTGTCACCAATGTCTTATAGACCATCCAGTAGGGCAGACCGATGGCGTCGGCCACCTCGGAGGCGTCGCGCAGGGTGTCGGGATAGGTCAGCACTTCATACGGGACTTTGGCCTGCTCCAAGACCCGCATCGAGTTTAGTTTGGGTGTAGACATGGTGTGTGCTTAGACCAAATCGTCCCCGTCGCCGCTTTCACGGCGCGCCATTAACAACCCGACGACCACGATGGCCGCGATTCCGCCGAGGATAATGCCCAGCCCCAGCCCATCCGCGACCGGGACTTCAGTGGTGTCTTGCGCCAGCGCGCTGGTGGTCAGTGTCAGCAGTGCCAGTAACGTGAATAGAGCGCGGTTCCAATGTTTCATGGGGCTTCTCCGGGGTATTGTCAGGGAAGAAAAGACTTCGCTGGGGTGTTCTGAATAGACTTTCATTGTACCACACGCAGACAGGCGCGAGGTGTTAGCCTTCCCCAGATGGATACACCCCAATAAATACTGCGTTAGAATGTTGGCGTTCGGGGCTATGTTCGGTATCATCTGGTTATCGAATACTTTTTTGATTACTTCAAAAGCAGGTTTACGTTGAATGTCCATTAAACTGCACGTTGACAATATCTCCCTTAGCTTTGGCGGTATCAAAGCCTTACAGAACATCAGCTTTGACGTGCGCGAGGGCGAAATTCTCTCGGTCATCGGGCCGAATGGGGCGGGCAAAACCAGCCTCATCAACAGCATCAACGGCTTCTACAAGCCGCAGCAGGGGCGTGTCCTGCTCAACGGGGACGACATCACTCAGATGCCGCCTTACAAGCGCGCCAAGCTGGGCATCAGCCGGACTTTCCAGAACATTGCGCTCTATACCAACATGAGCGCCCTCGATAATTTGATGGCAGCGCGTCACCTGCACATGAAATCTAACATGCTGACCGGTGCGCTGTTTTGGGGCCCTGCCGAGCGCGAGGAAATCGAACACCGGCGCGTCGTCGAGGGGATTATCGACTTCCTAGAGATTGAGGCCATCCGCAAGAGCATCGTCGGCACGTTGAGCTACGGCCTCCGCAAGCGGGTTGAGTTGGGACGGGCATTGGCGCTGGAGCCGTCGCTGCTGCTGCTGGATGAGCCGATGGCGGGGATGAACGTCGAGGAAAAAGAGGATATGGCACGCTTCATCCTCGATATCCACGAGCAGCGCGGCATGACCATCATGCTGATTGAGCATGATGTCGGGTTGGTGATGGACATCTCCGACCGGATTGTCGCGCTGGACTTTGGGCAGAAGATTGCAGAAGGGACGCCAGACGAAATTAGCCAAAACGAGGCGGTTATCCGGGCATATTTAGGGCAGGAGCAGGATTAAAAATCTTATGGTCGCTGTTGAAGCACAAGAAACCAGCAAAAACGTTCATTTTTCGTTGCCTTATGAGCAGGTCCCACAAGTCCCAGACCACATGGACACCGTGCCGAAGGCGTTCGCGCATACCGCGCGCCAGCAGCACAGCCAAGTGGGGATGCGGAAGAAGCGCTTGGGCATTTGGCAGGAATACACGTGGGGCGACAGCCTGCAAAATGTCATCGACCTTGCGCTGGGGCTGCTGTCGCTGGGCCTGAAGCGCGGTGATAAGGTCGCCATCATCGGGGAAAACGACCCTGAATTTTATTGGACGCAGTATGCCGTCCAAGCCATCGGCGGCGTGACCATCGCCATCTTCACCGACGCCAATTTGCAGGAGATGGAGTACATCGTCAACCACTCCGAGGCGGTGTTCCTGTTCGCGCACGACCAAGAGCAGGTCGATAAGGCGTTCGAGCTGCGCGAGCAAATCCCCAACATCAAGCGTGTGGTGTATTGGGACGACAAGGGTATGTTCGGCTACGATGACCCGTGGCTGACCCGTTACACCGACGTGCAAGCCGAGGGTCGCGCGCATGCGGTCAAAAACCCCAGCGCGTTCGAGGACAACCTCGCGCAGGGCAGCACCACCGACATCGCCATCTACAGCTATACATCTGGTACGTCGGGCGTGCCGAAGGGCGCGATGATTCAGCACCGAAACCTGTTGTACGCCACTTACCACACCCGCGATACCGTGCCGCTGTACAACACCGACGAATATCTCTCGTTTAGCCCGCTGGCATGGATTACCGAGCAGGGGTTGGGCGTGGCGGCGCACGCGCAGTATGGTTTCCGCGTCAACTTCCCAGAAGGGCCAGAGACGACCATGCACGACTTGCGCGAGATTGCGCCGTCGTCGCTGTTGTTCCCCAGCCGTATCTGGGAGGGACTGGCGCGCACCATGCAGATGAAGATTAATGACGGTTCGTGGCTCAACCGTGCGTTGTTCGGTCTGTTTTTGCCCATCTCATATCAGGTCATCGACCTCGAAGACCAGCGCAAGCCGGTTCCGTGGCATCTGCGGGCGCTGCAACGGTTGGGCAATCTGGCGGTGCTGCAACCCCTGTGCGACAAAATCGGCATGACTCGGATGCGCCACGCCTTCACGTCCGGCGCGGCGCTTAGTCCGTCGGTGCTTCGCTTCTTCCGGGCGGTTGGCGTTGAACTCAAGAGCATCTACGGCTCGACCGAGATGCAGGGCGCGACCCAGCACATCACCGGGCAGGTCAAGCTCGCCAGCGTCGGCCACCCCATCCCCGGCGTGAAGGTCAAGATTGCCGACGATGGTGAAATCCGCATTTTCAGTCGGGCGGTGTTCGCCGGATATTTCAAGATGCCCGAAAAAACCGCCGAGGCCTTTGATGAGGAAGGTTATTTCTGCACGGGCGACGCGGGCTATGTCGATGAGGACGGCCACGTCATCTACCTCGACCGCGTGAAGGACATGATTCGTATGAAGAACGGCGAATCATTCAGCCCGCAGTACATCGAGGGGCGTCTGAAGTTCTGTCAGTTCGTGCAGGATGTGATGTCCATCGGCGGCGATGACAAGGAATTTGTCTCGGCCATTGTCATCATCGACTTTGAGAATGTGGCGCGTTGGGCAGAGAAAAACCGCGTGCATTTCACCACGTATGTTGACCTGACCCAGAAGCAAGAGGTCTACGATATCATTCGCAAGGAGATTGTTGAGGTCAACGCCACGCTGCCCCCGCCTGCACGCATCAAGAAGTTTGTCATCCTGCACAAGGCTTTTGACGCAGACGAGGCCGAACTGACGCGCACGCGCAAGCTGCGTCGGTCGGCGTTGGAGCAGCGCTACGCCGATATGATTAACGCCATTTACACCGGGCGCGAGTCGGTCACGGTGGTGGCGGAGGTCAAATATCGTGACGGGCGTATGGGCCGCGTCGAGACGGATATTCGCGTGGCAGATGTGTAAGGGTGGGGATAGTTCAACGGGTCGGCAAGCCGACCCCTACACCAAAATTCCATCTGGGCGAATTGACGACCAATGGGTCGAAAAATTGTCTTTGGGTGTAGGGGTGACGCTTGGGCGCCCGTCCACGGATTTTTCATAAACCGTCTGAGGTGGCAATGCTAAGCGAAGTCCAACAGCGCCAACTCGACCATTACATGAGCCTATCCTATACCATTCTGCTGAAACAGGATGTAGAAGGTGGGGGGCTGGTTTGCCAAAATCGTTGAGTTGCCCGGCTGTATGACAGTAGGTGAAACGCAAGCCGACGCATTAGAGATGCTTGAGGATGCGAAATTAACATGGCTGTCGGGCAGTATCTTGGCGGGGGATGTCATCCCAGAACCAAAGGCTATGACAGCGTGAGGGATGTTCATCCCTCACGACATTGTGAATTGTTTTGTCGGTAATAAACTTTAAGAACAAAGTGAGGCTTCTTTTGGCACAGCAGACCTTATCTCCAAACCAGATGGGCGGGATTGACGTGCGTCGGGCGGTTAAATGGCTCGGGATTGCCCTGTTCGTCGTTCTGTTTCTGATGTGGATTGCGCCGATTGTCGGCGCGCAGAGGCCGGGGCGCTTGGTCGAGTCAGTGATTCGCGGCCTGTTGGTTGGCGGAATCTATTCACTGGTGGCGCTGGGTATCGTCATCATCAACAAGGCGTCGGGCGTGTTCAATTTCGCCCA
>JALONW010000244.1 GCA_025454725.1 Anaerolineae bacterium | reverse complement strand
GCGCTCACGCTGTGGGCGTGGGAGAAGACCGGTGAGGCGACCTCTTTGGCGCTGGCCGGGTTTTTCGGGTTCGCCCCCATCGTCATCTTCGGCCCGATTGCCGGGGCGCTGGTGGACCGCTGGAACCGCAAGTTTGCCATGATGATTTCCGACCTCGCGGCGGGTTTGTCCACCGTCGGCCTGCTGCTGATTGTCGTGCTGGCGGGTCAGGGCGCGCTGGAACTGTGGCACGTCTATATCGCGCTGTTCATCGCCGCATCATTCGAGTCGTTCCAGTGGCCGGCCTATTCTGCCGCTATCTCGACGATGCTGGACAAGAGCCAGTATTCGCGTGCGGCAGGCTTTCAGAGCCTGACCGAAAGTGCTTCCGGCATTTTTGCGCCGGTCTTGGGCGGTCTGTTGTATACCACCATCGGATTGCGCGGCGTCATGTTCCTCGATGTCGTGACGTTCGTCGTCGCCATCGGTACGCTGCTCATCGTCTATATCCCTCAGCCAGTCGTCACTGAGGAAGGGCGCAAGAGCCGGTCGGGGAACTTCCTGAGCGAGGTCAGCTACGGTTTTCGATACATCTTCAGTCGCCCCAGCCTGTTTGGGCTTCAGATGGTTTTCTTTTTCATCAACCTTGTCTCGACCTTTGCCTTTACGCTGGTAGCGGCACTGCTGCTCTCGCGTACCCTCAATCCCAGCATCCCCGGCTTAGAGACCGGCGACCGAGTGCTGTTGGGCGCGCTTCAGGGTGTCGCCGCCGTCGGCGGACTGTTGGGCGGCATCCTGCTGAGTGTATGGGGTGGTCCTAAGCGGCGTGTTTACGGTGTGTTGGGTGGGATGGCACTCAGCAGCCTGCTGGGGACGGTCGTTCTGGGATTGGGACGGGTTCCGCTGGCATGGGGTTTTGGGATGTTTATGGCGTCGTTTACACTCCCAATGCTGAACGGCTCGAATCAGGCCATCTGGCAGGCAAAGGTCGCACCGGATGTGCAGGGGCGCGTGTTCGCTGTCCGACGCGTGATTGCCCAGATTACCTCGCCGGTTGCTATGCTGATTGCGGGGCCACTGGCCGATAATGTGTTCACGCCGGGCATGATGGAAGGCGGCGCGCTGGCCGGGACGTTCGGTTGGCTGGTCGGGACGGGGCCGGGTGCGGGCATCGGGTTGATGTTCGTGTTCGCGGGCTTATTGGGCGTGGCAGTCGCGGCGATTGCCTTCACTATCCCGGCCATCCGCGAGGTCGAAGACCGCCTGCCCGACCACGTTCAGGCCACGGCTGCGCCCGCAGCGGCTGATTAGGGAGTTTGGTTTAAGGTGGGGTGGATATGCTGCGCGTGAGGCTGGCACTGGGGCAGCCGTCGGCGGAATGGGCGCTGGCGGTGGGCGAGGTGCCGGTGGTGGTCGGGCGCGCCGACGCCAAGACCCGCACCGCGCCAGAGATTGACCTCTCGGCGCACGAGGCACACCAGAGTGGTGTGTCGCGGGTGCATGTCCACCTGTTTTGCCAAGAAGGGCAGCTCTACGCCGAGGACCAGAACAGCGTCAACGGCACGTTCCTTAACGAGGAGCGACTCGCGCCATATGTTCCCCACCGCGTGCGCGACGGGGATATTTTGCGCGTCGGGCGGCTGCGGCTGGTGGTGCGCTTAGGGCAGTGATGCGCGATGCGTTGTCCTGAGTAAGAGCAGGGTTTTACCCCACTGGTGTTTATGTGTTAGGCAAATGGATGGGCAAGACACCTTCTCATCACCCATCACTCAGCCCTCACCACTAAAAACTCACCCGCCGAGGATTTGGGCGACCTCGGCGGCGGCGCGGCGCGTGGCATACAGCACATAGGCCATGCGCGCATTTTTATCGACCAGAACGGCCAGCGAGGCGCGCCCAGCGGGGTAGACCACCATCACGCCGTCCTCACCCTCCATCATCAGGCGCTCTAAATCGCCCTGTGCCAGCCGGTCAAGCGTCTTTTCGGCAAGGCTGATGAGTGTGGCGGCCATCGCGGCGACCTGCGGGCTGCTGGTCGGGTTTTCATAGGGGTTTTCTTCGTTGCCGGGCGGGTGCGCCGCGACAAGCAGGCCGTCCTTGTTGACGATGACCGCCGCCTTCACGCCCTCAATAATCGCATTAAGCGTCCGCAGTTTTTCTTCGAGCGCGTCACTCCGGTACTGCTGCTTACGCATGGTTTCCCTCGACTGTGGTTGCCGCCCCCGGCGGAGGCCAGCCCGTATAGAAGTGGCTTGGCGGGGCGCTGCCAGTGCTGCGAGTGGGTTATTTTCCGCCGATTATCAGTGTACCACGGGAATGGCTGGAATACACCGCACGATGTAACAAGTTTTTTACCTGTGGGCTGTCGCACCGCCTGAGCCGGTCAAGATACGGTCGAGGAAGGCCACCACTGCTTCGCGGGCGATGCGCGAGGGAGCGGTATCCAGCCGTTCGATGAAGCCGTGTTTGGCGTCGGGGATATAGACCGTCTCAACCGTCACACCTTGCTCGCTAAGGCGCTCGACGTACAGTTCAGACTCGCTGAGCGGCACAATGTCATCGTCCAGCCCGTGGATGACCAGCGTCGGCGGCTCTGTGCCGTCCAGCCAAACCAGCGGCGATGCCTCGCCCCACAGCGCCCGCAGTTCTTCCATGGTCAGCTCATACAACGGTTGGCCGAGGTAGAAGCTGGTAGCCTGTTTGAGCAGGCGGCAGGCCGCCCCACAGGTGGTCATGTCGCCGTACATATAGTAGGGGATGACGGCAGCAAACGTCGTTTCATCGGGCAGCGAATTGAGGCAGTCGTCGGCGATGAAGCGGGCGAGGTCGTCGTGCGCGCCCAACAGCGCCGCCGCGTTGCCCCCTGCCGACTCGCCGAGAATGACCAAGCGTGACAGGTCAAAGCGGTAGTCTGCGGCGTTGGCGTAGACCCACGCCAGTGCGCAGGTCAGGTCTTGGATGGGGGCGGGGTGCATCCCCAAGCGGTAGTTGGGTGTGACGGCTGCGTAGCCCTGCCCGGCGAAGTAATCCGCGACGGGAGCCATGATGTCCTTGCTGCCAGCCACATAGCCACCGCCGTGAATCATGAACAGCACGGGGTAGCCTGCCTCGGTCAGCCGAGAGTCGTCGGTCGGCAGGAACACATCGAGGATTTGGCGCTGGTAGGTCGGCGCATAGGCGACGCCCTGCGATGTCCGTAGTGCTGGTTCGTAGCTCCACCACTGCGCCTGAACCGTAGCGCCGATGACCAACAGCGCCAGCAAAACCCCAAACCGCTTCAAACCTTTAAGCGTCATCCCCTTTTTCCTCCACCACTTCCACCTGTTGACGAACGAACACGCGCTGGCCGTCCAGTACGTCCCGGTAGACATGTGTGCCGGGTCCGACTTGCGCCCGTTCCCCGACCTTCACGCCCGGCATGGTCATCACATCGACGCTCAGGAAGGCGTCGCGCCCGACGATTGCACCCAGCTTGCCGCGCCCGCTGTCCATCTTGTCACCCTTTACGCGCACCGGGACAGAGGCCTTGTCCATCCGCAGGTTGGCGGTCGTGCATCCCGCCGAGAAGTTGACCCCCTCGGCGAAGATGCTGTCCAAAACACGGCAGGCGTGCAGCGCACAGCGCTCCCCGACATAGCTGCGCGCCACCTCGGTCGTAAACCCGACCTCAGACCGGTCTAAGACCATCGAAGCGCGCACCAGCGCGTTGTTGCCGACGATGACGCCCTTCCCGATGTAGGCTGGGCCGACAACCGCCGCGCCCGCGAACAGTTTCGCGCCCGCCTCAATAATCACGTTGCCGCTGACGGTGGCGTTGGGGTGGATATAAGCCGTTGGGTCGATGGTCTGCCCCTGAATCTGGCCGAGGAAATGCTCCATCACGTCGAGGACGTGCCACGGGTACTTTAGGGCGTGCCATGCGCCGCTGTAGCGCACCACCTTGAAGGTCGAACCGCTCATCAGCGCGGCCATCGCTCGTTCGTAGTGGTCATCGGGGGTGGCGGCCAGCGCATACTGCTCACGGATGGCGTCCATCAGGCGAGCAGCGTCGTGGTGGACGTGCGCCACGAGGTTAACGAGATTCGATGTGCGGTTATCCGCGCCCGGTTTCTCGACGATGCCGGTAATCCGGTCATTTGCGTCTACGACGAGGTAGCCGCCGGGGAAGTAATCGGCCCGCTCGACACCCGCGATATAAGAGGCGCTAGGGTCAGCATGGTAAGCGGCCAAAACCGCCCCGTGAAGAGACGGGTCGGTCACATCATGCACCTGTGTGATGTAGATGGCCGGGCGCTGTTCAAGTGGGAGTGCGGCCGCCGCGTGCAGCAGTGCGTCGCCCATGCCGTTCGGCTCTGGCTGGATGACGACCTGCGCGCGCAGCCCCTCAACCGTCGCGGCGAACTGGCGCAGCACTGGCGCATTAGACGGGCTGGCGACCAAGACCGCCTCACGGAAGCCCAGCGCGGCATAACGGCTGAACTGCTCGGCCAGCAGTGGGTGAGCGCCGAAGCGGATGAGCGATTTCTCGCGCAGGGGCCACATACGTGACGACGCGCCGCCCGCCAGCACGACCAGAATTGGGGTGGTCATGGTAAAACATCCTTTAGGGTGGGTGTGGGAAAGGGTGATGGGGATAAGACCTACTATGATTATAATCGCAGTCCCCACGCATTTCATCGTATATTACACATGACTCATGTTTGTGAGAAGTGAGGTGAGGGCAAGCGTGTCCTAAGCGCATTGTGGCGGGGTGGTGTGCGACGGCCAGACAGCGGGTAAGCGTGGGGTAAGCGTTCATGTCTGCTGTGCTCCCAACTTGGACAATAACCTGTGATGTCCGGGGTGGGGGGATGGAAACATGCGATTAAGGTTTATTTTAGGTCTATGTTTGGTGGGTGGAGCGCTGGTCGGCGGCTTTAGCACCGCCCAAGCGCCTCAGCCGACGCCGAACCCGACTCTTCTTGCTGAGACCCTCCAACCGTTGATTGACTCGCGCTTCACGGAGACCGCAGAATATTTCGCATGGGAGTCCACCGCCACCGCTGTTTGGCAGTCCACCCGTCAGGCGGTAGAGACTTATATCTTCGAGATGACCTCGACCGGGGAGGCCATCGGCCAGTTGGACCTGTTGGCCGAGACCGCGTTCTATGATGCTCTGACTGCAACGGCTACAGGTATCACCCCAACGCCGAGTATCACCCCGACCCCCAGCGCGACCTTCCAGACCGTACCGAACCCGACCGCCGTCCCGACCGCGCTGCCCGATAGGGCTAAGGAGCTTTTAAACCAAGCATATGATGCGCTTTACCGTGAAAACTATAGGTTAGCCGAACTAGGGTTCATGCAGGCACTCCAAGAAGCAAGCAACTTTCCCGAAGCCTCTTACGGATTAGCCGTCACACTTGGTACGGGATATCTATACTGGTCAACTATCTTTGCACTCGAAAGTGTCAGAAGTGCTGGTGTTACAGACCCCGACCTGTTTTTCCGGTTGGCAGAGGTTTATTACCGCCAAGCAAACTTTCATTCAGCGGAAATTTACATCGCTAATGCGCTACAACTCAAACCGTCCTATGCACCGTATCATTTACTGGCTGCGGCCATTGCACGCCAACAGTTTAAGTATGATATAGCCATCAACCACTATCTAGCCGCCAGCGAAATCAACCAAAGCTACGACACAATTCTGGAACTTGCCTTTTATCTTGAAGAGATTGATCGTTCTTCTCAAACAAGCGAATACCGTACCCTTGCCAACTTTTACCGGACTCTTGGTATCGCTATCATGTATGGCAAAATCGGGCGGTCTCAAGAAGCACGCAGTTACTACCTTAGCGCTCTTAATCAGGTCAGTAGACAAAGTTCACTAGGACAACCCAGCTATCCACCAACCCTTACCAGTCGATTACCAGAGGCGTGGGTGTATTATCATCGCGCCAAATTACACACGTTCTCTGGCAACGACCAAGCCGCCGACTCAGACCTCGAGCGCGCCCTAGCCCTCGACCCCCATTTTGGCTACGCCCTTCACAGCCGCGCCGGACGAGTGCTTACCGGTACGGCCAACCTCGACACGTTTCACGCGCTGTTGCGCCAAGCCAGCGACACACGCCCCGACAATCCCGATTTGCAATGGATGATTTTGAACGAGCACATCCGCACCGCAGACCAACGCCCCGTCCCAGCCGACCTCATCGTCCGGTATCTGCGCGCCAGCGCCACCCGCCAGATCATGCTCCCAGCACTCACTTATCAAGCGTTGGGCTCCCCCTAC
>JALONW010000243.1 GCA_025454725.1 Anaerolineae bacterium | reverse complement strand
GTCGTGGAAGGCGCAGTGCTGGCCGAGACCGTCGTCACCCTTGAGTCGGCCACCACCGTTCAGGGTTCGGATGTGACCATCTCGGTTGTGGACGGCAACGTCTTCCTCAACGGCAACGTGCAGGTCATCATCACGGACATCATCGCCTCGAACGGCGTCATCCACGTCATCGACACGGTGCTAATCCCGCCTGCCGAGGAAGAAGCCGCTGCTCCCGGCACGATTGTGGACATTGCCGTTGCTGACGGGCGCTTCACCACGCTGGTGGCCGCTGTCACCGCCGCCGATTTGGTCGATACGTTGAGTGGTGAGGGTCCCTTCACCGTGTTCGCTCCGACCGATGACGCCTTCGCCGCCTTGCCGGAAGGCACGCTCGACGCGCTATTGGCCGACATCCCCGCCCTGACCGACATCCTGCTCTACCACGTCGTTTCCGGCACGGTCTTGGCTGAGACGGTCGTCACCCTTGAGTCGGCCACCACCGTTCAGGGTTCGGACGTGACCATCTCGGTTGTGGACGGCAGTGTCTTCCTCAACGGTGATGTGCAGGTCATCATCACCGACATCGTGGCCTCAAACGGCGTCATCCACGTCATCGACGCGGTGCTAATCCCGCCGACCGAGTAAGCAGACATCCCCCATTAAATTGACAGACAAAAGGCGGTCGAGAGAATTTCTCTCAACCGCCTTTTTCGTTTGCATTTGTGCGTCCTATACAGTGAATCAGGAGCTTTTTCCCTCCTCCGCTATACTCTCAAAGGTGTTTTTTGAATCTGAGAACATGGAAGGTTTTTGTCATGAAATATCGGTTGATTTTTGCGTTCTTGATAGTGCTGTCCCTCAGTGTTTGGGGCGGCGCTGCCCAAGACGACGCCCCTACCCTGCCCGAACCGGCGCGGGTCGAGGTCGAGGCCTCGGACGGGTTGGTTTTGGTCGGTGACCTATATACACCCACCGAGACCGCCGAGGGCGGCGCGCCCGCCCTGCTGTTGATGCACCAGAACCAGAGCCGCCGCCGGTCGTGGGAGCCGCTGCTCCCGGCGCTGGTCGAGGCCGGTTATGTGGTGTTGTCGGTAGACCTGCGCGGCCACGGTGAAACCGGCGGCAGACCCGACTGGGCGCTGGCGCAGGAAGATACCCAGCTTTGGCTGACCATCTTACAGGCGGTAGAAGGTGTCAGCGCTGAAAAAATTGCGCTGATGGGTGCGAGCATCGGGAGCAATCTGGCGCTGGTGGGGTGTGCGGCCAATGAGGCGTGCCAGACCGCGGTGGCGCTTTCACCCGGCCTAAATTTCTTCAACGTCCAGCCAGAGGAGGCCGTCTCAGACGGTCTGCGCCGCCGGTCTGCGCTGCTCATTGCCACCCGCAGCGACCGCGAGAGCGTCGAGGCCGTCCGCCAGATGGCCGCCACGTCAAACGGTGAGATTGGGCTGCGCGTCTACGGCGGTTTTGCCCACGGGACAGAACTGTTCGAGGACGAACTCGTCAGCGTCCAGCGGCTGGTGCTGTCGTGGCTGGAAGAGACGTTCGACGACGAGGAATAGGGTATACCCCCGAATCAAAACCCCTCTCCAATGGAGGGAGAGGGGCAGGGTGTGAGGTTTGTAGACCGGTATTTCTTAGCCGAAGCGCCCGCTGATGTAGTCGGCGGTTTCCTTCTTGGCCGGGCGGCTGAACAGTTGGTCGGTCTGCTCAAACTCAACCAGCTCACCCCAGCGGGTGTCCTTGCCAGTGGCCTCGTCCTCGGTGCGGCGGATGCTGAAGAAGGCGGTATAGTCCGAGACGCGCTGTGCCTGCTGCATGTTGTGCGTCACGATGACGATGGTGTACTGGTCCACCAGCTCCAACATCAGCTCCTCAATGCGCTGGGTCGAAATCGGGTCAAGCGCGGAACACGGCTCATCCATCAGGATAACCTCCGGCTCGACCGCGATGGTGCGGGCGATGCACAGGCGCTGCTGCTGGCCGCCAGAGAGCGCCATACCCGATTTCTTGAGGTCGTTCTTCACCTCATCCCACAGCGCAGCGCGTTTGAGCGAGCTTTCAACAATCTCGTCGAGGGTGGCCTTGTCCTTAATCCCCAGCAGGCGAGGGCCGTAGGCCACGTTGTCATAAATGCTCTTGGGGAACGGGTTGGGCTTCTGGAACACCATCCCGATACGGCGGCGCACCTCTACCGGGTCGATGTCCGCGCCATACAAGTTGCGGCCTTGAAAGATAATCTCCCCTTCCAGCCGCGCCCCAATCACAAGGTCATTCATGCGATTGATGGCGCGCAGCACGGTACTCTTGCCGCAGCCCGACGGCCCGATGAAGGCGCTAATCTTACGGTCGTGGATGTCGATGTTCACGTCGTGGACGGCGCGGTAGCTGCCGTAGTAAATATCGACCTTCTTAATCTCGATAGCATTGGGACGGGCTGGGATGGCGCTGGGGTTGGTCTGGGTGTTGGGCATCATGGCGAAATTAGACCCTCTTGCTGATGGCGCGGTTGCGAAAGAAAATGGCTGCCGAGTTGATGATGAGCAGCAGGACAAGCAGGACGATGATGGCGGCGCTTGAGGCATTCTTGAAAGCCGCGTCCGGCTGGCTGGACCAGTTGTAGATGGTGAACGGCAGCACCGAGAAGCGCGAGAACGGGCTGTCCGGGAAGGTGCTGATGGAGTTGGTCGCGCCGATGACAATCAGCGGAGCAGTCTCACCGATGGCGCGGCTGACACCGAGGATGAGGCCGGTCAGAACGCCGGGCAGCGCGGCGGGCAAAATCTGGCGGCTGACGGTCTGCCACTTGGTCGCGCCGAGGCCGTAAGACGCCTCGCGGATGGTGGACGGCACGGCGCGCAGCGCCTCACGCGAGTTGGTGATGATGATGGGCAGAATCAGCAAGCTCAGGGTCAGCGCGCCGCTGAGGATGGAGCGCCCCTGTGTGATGAACGACAGCGTGTTGACGAACACGGTCAAGCCCAACATACCGTAGATGATGGATGGCACGCCCGCAAGGTTGCGGATGTTGGTCTCCAGCAGGCGGTTGAGGAAGCTCTCTTGGGCGTACTCCTCAAGGTAGATGGCCGCGCCGACGCCCAGCGGGAGCGAGATAGCGACCGTCATAATCAACAGATAGAACGTCCCCGCCAGCGCCGGGCCGATACCGGCCTCCTCGACACGCTGCGAGTTGCGCTGGGTCAGCAGGCGGTTGTTCAGCCATGAGTAGAACACGAGGTCTTCTTGGTCTTCGGTGGCCGCAACCGACGCCTCAATCTCCTCGCGCTGGGTCAGGCTCTCGACCAGCGTCCAAGACTGCTCGATTTCGACCTTGAGGACGTTGACCTCGATGAGCGCGACCAACTGGGCGCTGCTCAGGTTGTCGCCCAGCAGACGGGCATAGGCGGCGGGGCCAGTGTCGCCGCTGAGGTCACGCGGCGTCAGGTCGGCGAGGTCGTCCGGCACCGTACCGTTGATGCCATCACGCAGCGGGGTGCTGGTGAATTGGTCCACCGGGACGGCGCTCAGGTTGTCGCGCACCATCACCAGAAGCAGGCGCGGGGTCTGCTCCAGCAGGATGGTCGCCAGCTCGGTCGGTTGCAGTTCAGCCAGCGGGCGGTCTGAGAGCTGTTCGGCCTTAATCTCCTGCGAGATGGCGACATAGCCAAACGTCTGGTTGATGATGCTGAACAGCAGCAGCAGCAGCACGATAATGGCGATAATCAGGGTCGAAAAATAGATGTTCTGCATCCAACGGGCGCGGGTGTTGCGCCGGATGACGTCGGAACGGTAGACACCGACATCGACGAGATTGCTCATGGGCGTTAGTACCTTTCGCGCAGGCGGCTGGCGATATAACCGCTGAGGACATTGAGGCCGAAGGTGATGACGAACAGCGTCGCGCCGACCGCGAAGATGCTCACGTAGTCGATGGAGCCATACGAAAGGTCGCCACTGGAGATGCGGGCGATGTGGCCGGTCATGGTCTCGGCGCTCGCCAACAGATTAAAGGTGAAGTTGGGGCCAGCGCCCGACGCCAGCGCCACAATCATGGTCTCGCCCACCGCCCGTGACAGACCGATGATGAGCGCCGCCGAGATACCCGACACCGCTGCAGGCAGCACGACTTGGATGGTCGTCTCCAGTTTGGTCGCGCCGAGGCCATACGACGCCTCACGCAGCGCACGCGGGACAGCGCTGATGGCGTCCTCGCACATCGAGCTAATCAGCGGGGTGATGAGAATGCCCATCGCCAAGCCCGCCGCCAGCATGTTGGTGAAGTTGATGTTGTCGCCAAAGAACAGCGTCCGCAGTGACGGGGTAATGAACGTCAGCGCGAAGAAGCCGTAGACCACCGTTGGCACACCCGCGAGAATTTCGAGGATGGGCTTAATCGTCCCTTTGACGCGGGGGGTGGCGTACTCGGCAAGGTAGATGGCGGTGGACATCCCCAGCGGCACGGCCACGCACATCGCCACGAGACTGGTCAGCATGGTGGCCGTCACCAGCGGGATAATGCCGAACTGCCCGCTAATGGGCTGCCAGACCGTGCTGGTGAAGAACTCGACCAGCGAAGGGCGGTCCTCGACCTCGACTGTGCTGTTTGCGCCGTGCGGGGCGGGCAGCGAGTCGATGGCGCGTTCGACCGCCAGCACGTCGCCGTCAATATCGACCACGCGCATGACCTCTGGCCCCAGCTTAATCTCTTGGCCGATGCTGAATAAGCCACCGAAACCTTCCGAGACCGTCACATCGAGGTCATCTTCGGTCATCACATCCACCGTGCGGGCGGCGAGGTCGGCCATCGGGAAAATTTCGGTCCCGGCGGGGTGGTCAAACGCCTCGGTGCCAAATTGAGCGCGCTGCACCACCAGCCGACCACGCGGGCGGTCTACGACCGTCATGATTTCGTCGCCGACTTGGATATTCTGATTGGCTTGGAAGACACGGGTCTCATCGCTGTAGCTGATGGACAGCTCAGTCGCGGCGGCGTCGATGCTGTTGGCGGTGGTCGCCAGCGAGACCTCCTGCGCCACCGGCTGGCGCGCCGCCAGCCACGCCCGTGACTGGAAGAACAGGATGGTCTGCGAAAACAGCACCACAATGATGCCGACCGTCGTCAGCACCGAGACCAGCCCACAGGCCATCAGCACGGCTTGGATGACCGCCTCACCGGGGCGCGATTGCCCCTTTAACCCGGCCTCTGACCGGTCGCCCAGCGCCAGTACTGCGCTGCTGGGGACGGGCTTGGCTTGTTCACTTGCCATAAGACCCCCTCCTTGCGTTCAAAACTCGTCTGTTGTGTGGCAGTGGCAAATAACACCTGTAAAGAAGCAAGAAGCGCGCAAAAAAGGTCTGTTGTCGGACGGTTTTATAAATGCCGCAGGGAGGGGACACCTCACAGCGTCCCCTCCCTGCGTGAGCTTGTCAGACAGGCTCAGTCACCGCAAGCGGTGAATACTACATGTCACCCATCATCGCGCTGTGCATGGCGGCAGCCACCAACAGACGAGCGACGTTCAGGTCGGGGGTGTTGGCCGGGAAGTAACCGGTGGCCTCGATGGAAGCATCGAGATTGTTCAGGTAGTAGCTGACGAAGCTGGCGACCTGCGGCTTCTCAGCCAGCACTTCGACGGCGGTGTAGATGTACAGCGGGCGGGCGAGGCTGTACTCACCGCTGGCAACGGTCGCGGTGGGATTCGGCCAGTCTGGTGGCTGCGACGTTGCTGGCGCTCACCCAGGCGCTGTTGTTGTGGGTGCTGGGTGCGGGGCTGGTGGGGTGGATGGGTGCAGACGGTTGGTCGTTGCTGTGGGTGGCGGTGCGTTTGCTGGTAGGCACCGCCTTTCAAGGGCTGTTCGTGCTCCTGCTGTTGTACGCGGTGCTGTCTTGGGTGCAGCCCCATTCCCCCGTTTACGGTTGGTTGTCCCGGTTGCTGGGGCCGCTGCTCGCACCGATTCGGCAGCATCTGCCCCTGGTGGGCGGGGTGGATTTGTCACCTTTGGTGCTGTTGCTGGCCGTTCAGGTGGCGCTGATGCTGGTGGGCTGAGTCCTCCTTGCCCTGTCATCTGGACCCAACCGGGTGGCCATGGGGAGGTTTTGGTTGGCGAACCACACGGTACACCTGTACCCTTGGGCAGGTTGTCCAGCCCAGTGGGCGTGTCAGCCGGCGCGGGGGGCGCGTGCGTGCAGCCGTTCTGCCAGCGCACTTGCGGTCAAGGTGTGTCCGTCCGGCCAAGAGTCTGCCGCGTGCCCGTGATGCCATACGGCCGATGCCACCAACTGGTGCGCACG
>JALONW010000242.1 GCA_025454725.1 Anaerolineae bacterium | reverse complement strand
GTGCCGGATAAGCAGTCCAACCTCAGCTTCTTGATGATTGGCGTGATGTTGGCTGGCCTCTTGGTGAAGGTGCAGTTCTTCTATATCTGCGGCCTCGTGACGCTGATTTTGAATGTTGTGCTGATGGTTGTGCCGCTGATGGTGGCGGGTATGTCACGCGGGACGCCGGGAAAGCCGCCCCGCTCGCTGGCGCTGGGCATCGTGACGGGGCTGTTGGGTGGCGCGCACTTCTTCCTGTTCTGGGTCGCCGTCCAGTCCAACACGGCTGTCTGCCAAGCGGTCGGCAACGTGGACCAACTGTTTGGGCCGTTCCGCTAAACCGCTGGTTGTCGCGCCGGGCGCGTTCAAGCACGCCCTGACCGCTGCCCAAGCCGCTGACGCCATTGCCCACGGGCTGGAACGGGCGGGTTGGCCGGTCGTGCGCTTCCCGGTCGCGGATGGCGGCAACGGCACGCTCGATTGTTTCCTCGCGCAGGGGGGCAAACGCCGCACCACCTCCGTCCGTGACCCCTTGGGCCGCCCGATTACGGCGGCCTTTGGCTTTTTGCCTGACCGCACAACCGCTGTGGTCGAGATGGCGCTGGCGTCGGGGATTGAACTCGTCCGCCGACGCGATGCGCTGCGCGCCGACAGCGGCGGGACAGGTCAGCTCATCCGCGCCGCGCTTGACCGGGGCGCACGCCGGATTATCGTCGGGTTGGGCGGCAGCGCCACCACCGATGGCGGCGCAGGTTGCCTGCGGGCGCTCGGCGTCCGCCTGATGGACGCGAACGGCAAGGACATCCCACCCGGTGGGGGCGGGCTGGCGCGCCTCCACCGCATCGATGCCCGCAAGCTCGACCCGCGCCTGCGTCAGACCGAACTCATCATCGCAGCGGACGTGCAGAACCCGGTGGTGGGTGAAAACGGTGCAGCGGTGGTGTTCGCACCGCAAAAAGGCGCTTCAGCGGGTGATGTAAGGGTTTTAGACGCCAATCTGCGCCGCTTTTTCGGCCTCGTGCGTGACCAAATCGGCGTTGATGTGCTGACGACGTCGGGTGGCGGAGCGGCAGGGGGGCTGGCCGCTGGGCTGATGGCATTTACTGGCGCGCAGATTAAGCCGGGTATCGGTCTGCTGCTCGACTCGTGCAATTTCGACGAGGTGGCAGCCGGAGCGGCGGGCGTCATCGTCGGGGAAGGCCACCTCGACGCGCAGAGCCTGATGGGGAAAGCACCCATCGGGGTCGCCCAGCGCGCCAGCCGCAATGGTCTGCCGGTGGTCGCGCTGTGTGGGCGCGTGTCTGCCTCGCCCGACGCGCTGGCAGCGGCGGGCATCAACGCTGCATGGCCCATCATCGATTCGCCGATGCCGCTGGGTGAGGCCGTCCGCCGCAGCGGGGAACTGCTCGAACGCGCCGCCTTCCGGCTCGGTCAGACGCTGGGGGTCATCACCAAACCCTAAACAGTTTCCATCAAAAAACTGTGGTTCTTGGTGTACCCTGATAGCATGATGAAAACGGATTACCACACCATGGCTCATTGGTCAGTCTACACTGAGGGACGCCACCACCACACTGTCCGGGGCGACCTCCGTATTGCACGCGGCGTATTCAGCCCACAGCTCGACAACCGCCGCGATATCCTCGTCTATCTGCCCCCGTCCTACTGGCATACCGACCGGCGCTACCCGGTGCTGTACATGCACGACGGGCAGAACCTGTTCGACGCGCACACCAGCTACGCGGGTGAGTGGGGTGTGGATAACACGCTCAACGCGCTGGCCTACGAGGGTATCGAGGCCATCGCCGTTGGTATCCCCAACATGGGCGAGGCGCGCCTTGCCGAATATAACCCGTACCCCGGCGGCCACTTTCGTTCGGCGCGGGGGGACTCGTACATCCACTTCATCATGGATACGCTCAAACCCATGATTGATAACGATTTCAGAACCCAGCGCGACGCCCGCCACACCGGTCTGGTCGGGTCGTCAATGGGTGGCCTAATCAGCTTGTATGGGTATTTGGCGTATCCGTGGGTCTTTGCTCTGTGCGCGGCGATGAGTCCATCACTGTGGATTGCCCGCAGTGCGGTGATGTCGCACGTCCAGCACGTCGGGCGACGCGACGGGCGCATTTATCTCGACGTCGGAACGCGGGAGATTCCGGGGCGCAGCGGTCGCAGCGCCGCCACCACCGACTCGGTGGCGACCCTCAGCGAAGCGCTCCAGCAGGCCGGTTATCAGCCGGATGGGACGTTGAAATACGTCCGTGAGAAGGGCGGCGAACACAACGAATCCTCGTGGGCGCGCCGTCTCCCCGACGCGCTGCGGTTTTTGCTGCGTTAGGACAACGACGCCCTAAATCACCGCCGCTGCCGCGTCGAGTGCCGCTTCGCATTGGCTGGGGGAGGCGGGAATGCCGCCGCCCTGCACAAAATCGGGTGTGCCGCCGCCGCGCCCGCCGCCTAGCACGTCGAGTGCCACTTTGAGCGCCGGGTTGAGGTTCAACGGGTCGAGGTCGGCACTGCGCGCCAGCATGAGCTGAGCTTTCTCGCCCGGCGCGGCCAGCAGCGCGATGACTCCGCTGTGCGCCGTTAATTTCTTACCGAGCGCGCGCAGGTCATTGGCGTCATATAGGTCGCTGACCAATCGGATGACTCGCCGACCATCTACCACCGGCGCACCTGCGACCAGTTCCGCCGCATGTGAGTCAATCAGCTTGTTGACTGCTGCTTTCTTGGCGCGCTGTGCCTCGTTCAGGTCGGATTGCAGGCGGGCAATTTTCTCTGGCAGGTCGGGTAACCCAACCGTGAGTTGGGCGGTGAGTTTTTGGGTCACGTCCAGCCGTTGGGCGTGGTCGGCCAGCGCACGACCGCCGCATTTGAACTCGACACGCAACTTATCGCCGCGCTTTTCCAGCCGAATCATTTTGAGCAGGCCGATTTCGCCGGTCGCGCGGACGTGCGTCCCGCCGCAGGCCGTCGCGTCGAATGTGCCGATTTCGACCACCCGCAGGCCGTCGGTGGCGATGTGGTCGGGCAAACGGCGCATCCGCACCCCGGCCGCACGCAGCTCATCGACCGTCTGATAAATCGTTGCGCTGACCGGCATATTCCCCCAGATGACCGTGTTGGCGAGCTGTTCGGCCTGCGCCAGTTGGTCGGCGGTCAAATCGGTGCGGTCGAGGTCGATGGTCACGGTGTCGGGGCTGAGGTGAAAACCGACCGTCTGCGCCTCGCAGAGTTGGATGAGCGCTTGTGTCAGGATGTGTTGGCCGGTGTGCTGCTGCATGTGGTCAAACCGGCGTGCCCAATCGATGTCGGCGCGCACGGTGTCACCGTCGAGCAGTTCCGCCGCGAGGATGTGGACGATTGCGAGGTCTTGTGGGCGCGTGACGACATCGACCACCGCCACGCCGCCCAATGTGCCGGTATCACACGGCTGACCGCCCCCAGTCGGATAAAAATAGGTCTCGGCCAATACGACAGCCGGTTTTCCCTCCCATATCAAGCGCTCGACGACCTGCGCGTCGAAGGCGTGGGTGTGGCTGTCGTCGTAGTAGCGGCGGCTGGTCATGGGCGTTTCCTGTCTGTGGTGGTAGAGTCGGTGGCTTGTTAACTCACAGTGAATCAGACGGAGATGATACCATGCGGGGACGGTTTAAGGGGGTGTATTGCGCATCAGTCACACCCATGCGCGGCGAAGCGGTCGATACGGCAGCGCTGGTGGCGCACCTGCACGCGCTCAAGGCCGACAGTTGTGACGGTGTGCTGCTGATGGGGACGACCGGCGAAGGTCCCTCGCTGGCGCTGGCCGAGCGCGAGGCCATTGTCGAAGCGGCGGTGGCGGCCAAGACCGGCCTGAGCATCATGGCAGGGACAGGGACGCCCAATTTGCCAGAGACCATCCAAGCGACGCGGCGGGCATTCGAGCTCGGCGCAGACGCTGTGGTGGTCATCCCGCCCTATTACTTCTGCACCGCGACCGAGGCTGGTCTTCTGGCTTACTACCGCGCGGTCATGGACGCGGCTGTGCCGGAAGGGAAGACGCTGTTCGCCTACCACATCCCACAGGTGTCGGGCGTGTCGGTCCCGCCGAGTTTATTGGTCAAGCTCTCGCTGCTGTACGGGGATCGTTTCGGCGGGGTGAAGGACAGCGGCGGCGATATGGGCTACGCGGGTGGCTTGATTACGACCGCCCCCGATTTAGACGTGTTTGTCGGGTCGGAAAAACTGCTGCTGACCGGCCTTCAACAGGGTGCGGCGGGCTGTATCACCGCCGGGGCGAACGTCTTGGCGGCGCAGGCGGCGGCGGTTTATCGGTCGTGGCAGGCGGGCGAAGATGCCGAGGCCGCCCAGAATACCCTGAGCGCGGCACGCACCATCTTGGACGGCTACGCCCCCGCGCCCTCGTCACTCAAGGCGCTGCTGGCGCTCAAGTACGGCGGCGAGTCATGGGATGTGCGCCCGCCGCTGATGCCGTTGCCCGATGACCAGCGGGCGGAATTGGTCGAAAAGTTCTCAGCGCGTTAGGGATGTGAATTAATGTCACAGGGCGCGATATGAGGCCGCGCCCTGTGATATTCGTCCGCCTTACAGCTCGGTCTCGACCGTCTTACGCAGGGCGTCCATGCGCTGCTGGTAAGTCTCAAAGCGCTCAAGCTGTGCCTTGCTCTCCGACGCCAGCGAATCGAGGCGGCTGAAGACCGGCATCAGCACCTGCATCCCATACTGAGACAGCCGGGCGCGTTCCTTCTGCGTTAAGGCGTCCAGCGCGTCGCCGTAGGTCTTTTGCAGCGAATCTACCTTGGCGAGGTAGTCGCGCTTGGTGTCGTTGGCGACCCTGCCGAGGTAGCGCACCAGTCCAATCCCGCCGACCAGCGCCAGTGGCGCGCCGAATATGAAGGCCGGTAACGCCAGCGGCGCAGCCCCCGCCCCGATGATGGGACCAGCCGGGGCAACCGCGAGGATGAGCAGCACTGCGCCGCCCAATGTTCCCAACATGCTGTTACGCAGGCCAGACATATTGCCCTCAAACAGCGTGGTTAGCTCGTTGATAACGCGCCCGCTCTGGTAAGACTGAAGCTCACGATCAGCGATGCGGATGGCCTCGTCCAGTTCCTCGCGCTGCTGGGCGTAGGCGGTGGCATCGAGGCCGCCGACCTCGTTTTCCAGCACATCGCGCAGCTTGTTCAGCCGGTCGATGACGCCGCGCCAGTAAGTGCGGCTGTTGTCAATCACCGCGTTGATGTAGGCGGTAGCCGCGTCAGACAAATCACGTGGGGCGCGCCCAATCACCACCTCGTTGAAGTCGGCTTGGAGTTTTTCTTTGCTAACTCCGCGAATCAGCAGGCGCAGGTTGAGGTTGCCCTCGATAAAAGCCGTCCCACGAGCGCGCAGGCCGTCGAACAGCGCCTCGACCTCCTGACGCGCCATCTTCAACGGTTCGCCCATCGCCATCGACTGCTGTTCCAATTCGGCGCGCAATGTCTTCACACGGGTCGAGTCGGCGCTGACCACATCAAACTTGTCGCGCAGGTGCTTGGCGTACCGGTTGACCAACTGACCGGCGGTGTTGAGCTGCGCCAGCAGTTTTTGTTGGGCGGGCGGGGTCTGGGCGAATACGCCGCGCAGGTGCGCCTTGACTGCGCCCAGTCCGCCGTCCTCACCGGCCAGCGCTTTCTTGGCGCTGACCATGAACAGTAGCGGCTGAAGGTCGAGGTGCTGGCGCACCTGCTGCTCGACGAACCGGCGCACGGTGTCCTGTTCGTTCGGCTCCAACAAGTCCACTTGGTTGACGACCAAGATAATCTTCTTGCCGTACTGCCGCGCAAGGTCAAGGTACAGGCGTTCCGAATCGGCCACCGCGCGCTTGGCGCTCATGACGAAAATCACGAGGTCGGCGCGGTGGAGGAACGCCTTTGCCGTATCCTCGTGGCGCTGGAACACCGACCCCGTCCCCGGTGTGTCGACCAATGCCACGCCCGGCGCGCCGGTGTTGGGGTGTCCCCATTCGCGGATGCTGCTCCCCTCGCGGATGGTCGGGATACGGTTAGGCGACTCACTGTAGCGAACGAGTTCGATGGCCTCAGTGGTGGGCGTGATGCCCATCGGCAGGAGCGCCTCGCCCAACAGCG
Organism: Anaerolineae bacterium; assembly: GCA_025454725.1. GTDB lineage: Bacteria > Chloroflexota > Anaerolineae > Aggregatilineales > Phototrophicaceae > Flexicrinis. Next base: position 173 of record JALONW010000242.1, on the reverse strand, counting down.
CGTTGATGAACGACGACTTGCCAGCGTTGAACTCCCCTATGATTGCCACCAAGAAGAACGCTTCGCGCAGGTCATGGGCCATGTCCAGCAGGCGCTGGCGGTCTTGGGCGGACTCGCCCGACACGCTGTTTAACGCTGCCGCAATATCCGTGAGCAGGTGGACGGTCTGCTCG
>JALONW010000241.1 GCA_025454725.1 Anaerolineae bacterium | reverse complement strand
AGGCGTGGAGTGGGCTTATGTCGTCCACCACAGATTGACCGACAACCCACAATCGCCCGGCCAACACGATCCGCATACTCACGTTGTCCTACCGGGGACATTCTTCAACGATGACCTCGGTGACCGTGCGCCGCTGTACTTCACCCAGAACAAGTCGGTCAATCACATCGGCCTGCTGCACACGCTGACCGAGCAGCAGGTGGCCGATCAAATGGAGCGCTATGTCGGACCTGACTGGGAGGCGCGCTGTGATGTCCTATTCGCCAACCGGGAACAGCAAAAGCGGGTCGTGAGTGATACGCCTGATAGTTGGTTGGACGACAGCGATATGCCGCTTTGGTATGGCGTGCGCCAGACCGATGAGCGCACCAGCGCCGCAGGCTACTACACCCTAGAGAAAGAGGAAGTGGTTTTCCGCCCATTGTTTGCGGGACTCAACCACGAGGAAGCTGAACTATTGGCACGCTTGATGCGGCTGGACGCCGATCACGGCTTGGAGTCGTTCAAGCGCACCGCCGCTACCGTCGAACAGATGACTAAACCCGAACGCGCAGCTTTCTTCAATGAGCTGCGCGGTATCAATCTGGATATTCAGACGCCCGGTCGCTCCCGTGAGTGAGACATTGACCGCTAGGCAAACAAAAACACACAGGGAGATTGAGCGTTTCTGTCGCCAAACATCGCGCTCAAACCCTGTGTGTTAGACAGGAATAACCATGAGTATGACACAAGACACGGTGGGTGACAAGATACCCGACCGTAACACATTCCTACGCGCCCTGTTCGCAGGCGCGCCCGACAATCTGTACCTCGAACTGCGCTGTATTCACCCTGAAACGGGTAAGGTCAGCACGTTCTGGGCACACCCTAATAACGATAAACAGTGCGAAACCATCTTCAAGCAGGTGGATAAGATGAACGCTGACGGCTACGGCGTGTACTTCGCGCCGTGCTTGCGCCGCGAGAAGGTCGGCAAAGCTGAGTCAGCGGCGCTGCTGTCCGCGCTGTGGTTGGACATCGACTGTGACGGCAACGTTGACCGCTACAACGCCGCCTATGACAAGCTCAAGGGTTTTGAGTTGAAACCATCGGCGGTGTTAGACAGCGGCGGAGGTGTCCATGCCTATTGGTTTCTGGCCGAAAGGGTGATGCTTGATGAGACCGCACGCGACAAAGCCGCGGCCATCTTGCGCGGCTTGTCCGAGGCGCTGGGCGGAGATAACCAATACGTCAAGTCGGTGGCGTCGGTCATGAGGGTGCCCGGCAGCCTCAACACCAAACCGGAACGTAACGACGCGACCGTAACCGTCCTACAGCTCGAAGCCGACCGACGGTACACGCTCGACCAATTCGCGTGGCTGGAGTCGAAGCCGCCGAAGGTGGAGCGGGTCGGCGAGCTAGAGGTAGTAACCCTCAATGGGCAGCATCCGCTGCCCGCACGTACTGAGACCTATCTGACGTCGGGTGCGTCCGAAGGGAGCCGCAACCATGAGTTGTTCGCGGCCGCTTGCCAGCTGCGCGATGCAGGCTACAGTGAATCGGAGGCGGCAGGGCAGCTCGTCCCGCGCCATGTCGCCAGCGGCAGCAGCGAACGGGAGGCGGCCGCGACGATCAAGAGCGCTTACAGCCGCCCACCGAGGGAACCGTTGGTCGCGCCCAAAGAGCACGCACAGCAGGCGGTGGGGCAGCTTGTCGGGCGCTTTGAGGTTGATCAGCAGACAGAGCGCCCGACGGCGGAGCAAATCGCCCAAGTGGTCGAAGCGTGCGTGCATCTCAATGCGGTCGAATGGGCCGAGCAGCGCCAGCGCCTCAAAGCCGTGTGCGGCGCGGGCCTGAAGATCAGCGATGTTGACCGCTTGTACAAGGAAAAGAAGCGCGAGCTTGATCGCCAGCGCCAGCACGAATACGTCGATACCGAGAGCTATGCGCTGCTTGGCGGCAAGATGATCTACCGCAAGGAGGGCTATCACGGAACGCTGGAAAAGACCGTCGCCGATTGGTCGGCCACCGCGCTGCACCAGACCTGCCAAGTTGATGACGATGGGAAGGAGATCCACCACACCGCGCTGGAACTGCGGCGCGGTGAGGCGATGAAACGACTGGACGTGCCGGGGGATATCTTCGTCGATGATGTCGCGCTCAGGCGCTTCATCGGGGCGAATGCAGGCGCGCAGTACGTGGTGCGGGCAGGGATGAGCAAGCATCTGGTCCCGGCGATTGTGCAGCTGTCGGGCGAGTTTTCGACCCATCGCCACTATAACTTCATGGGCTGGATGCAGTTGGACGGGAAGTGGGTCTACATCTCACCGCAGGACTGCCTCACGGCGCAAGGCAAGCTGGCCGAACCGCTGTCGGTGGAACTGGATCACCGGCTGCGTGACTACGGTCTGAAAGCGGCCAATTGGAGCGAGAGCTTGTCCGCCTTTGATGCCGTGACCAAGGTGCTGCCGCCGCAGCTGGCAAGCTGCCTGATTTCATTCGCGCTGCTGCCCGTGCTTCAGCGGTTCTTCCCGACGGCGGCCACCCGGCCAGCCGTCCATCTGGTCGGCACATCGGGCAGCGGCAAATCCGAGATTGCGTCGCTCTTGAGCAGTTTCTACGGGAACTTTTCACGCGACACGCCGCCCGCTCAGTGGGGCGACACCATCAACACGGTCGAGACGCTGGGGTATCCGCTGGCGGACGCCCTGTTTTGGGTGGACGACTACAAGAGCATCTACGCCGACGAAAAGACCTTCACCCGTTTCCTGCAAAGCTACTCACGCGGGATGGGACGTGGACGTTTAACCCGTGATGCCAAGGTGCGGCAGGAGAAGCCGTGCCGCGGCCTGATCCTCTCAACCGGTGAGACGACCATCGAGGGTGAGATGTCGGTGATTGCCCGAATGCTGGTGCTGGAAATCCCACCGTGGGAGAAGCGTGACCCGGATGGACAGGTGCTCGTGTACGCCGAGGGGCTGCGCGACCATCTGCCGGGTTTCACGGCGCATTTTGCGTCGTGGGTCGCCAAGCAGCTTGAAAGCGGCGGCCTGAAGGAAGACATCGCCCAGCGCTTCAGCCAGAATGTGAAGGGATTTAAGGCCAAGCTCGCCACTGAGATCGGCAGGCAGTCCAACAACGACCGGGTGGTCAAAAACTGGGCGGTGCTGGTGACGGTCTACCAAACCCTCTGGAAGTTTCTGGGCGAGATGGACGAGGAATATCTGCTTCCAGCTTGGAAGGATGTGATCGTGGATACTGTCCGCACGCTGCGCCAAGAACGCGCCAGCGAGGTCTTCCTCGACATCTTGGGGCAGCTGATCGCGGGTGGGCAGGCGGTCATTGACGACGACATGAAAAACCCGCGTGAGTACCCGCCGGGTGTGACGGTGGTCGGCTACAAAGACGGTGGATTTGTCTATCTGCTGCCGGAGATTGCGCAGCGGGAGGTCAACCGAGTGCAGCCGCTTCGCTTCACTGTGACGGCCATTGGGATGCAGTTAAGGGAAGACGGCCTGCTGATCCCCAGCCCAAATACCCTCAGCACGCAGAAGCGGGTACGCGGCGGACGTGTGCGATTCTGGCAGCTCACCGGCGAAGCGCTGGGCTGTGACGCCTAAGCCGCCTGAGACGGGTATTCAACAATCGCAAATAAGGCGGCAGCGAGTACCCTATATCTACCTGAGTTGGTTGAGACACCTGAGACTCTCTATAACCGTAGCGAGTCTCTTCTTTTGCGGATGCTGTCATCTATAAAATGATGTCTCATGCGTCTCAGGTGGCTCAGGTTGAGACAGTCATTTCTACTAAAATTCAAAAAATTCACACCCCCGTCCAGAATGCTGTTTCACTTCACAAATGAGGGTTGAGGCGGTTGAGACATCTGAGACGCTGATGTGCCCATCTCAGCATGTAGAAGCGCATACGCGGCGGGCGTGTGCGATTTTGGCAACTCACTGGTGAAGTTCTGGGGTGTGACGCCTGAGCCACCTGAGACAGGTATTCAACAACCGCAAATAAGGCGGCAGCGGGTATCCGTATATCTACCTGAGTTGGTTGAGACACCTGAGACTCTCTCTTTAATGGAGGAGTCTTTTCTTTTGCGGATGCTGTCATCTACTGTTTTAGGTCACAAAAGAGGGTTGAGGCGGTTGAGCCATCTGAGACGTTTGTCTTCTCTCGCACTACCGCCGACGCGGCGAGAGTACAGCGCGGGCCGCCGCCCAATCAAACACCGTCGGCGGTACGCCAATCCCACCGTCCCGGCGGGACTGCCGAACCACCGCCTAAAACGACGCCCTAACCACTGGTCGTCGTTTTTGTTTGACTGGTGCCCTCCTCTGCGCTGTGCCGTTCGGGGCGAGCGGTAGCGCTCACCTGAGCTGGCAGACTCCAGCGTGATGGAGGATTTTCATTATGACCGATTTCCGCAGCCTGATCCGTCGTCAACTCGCCCCAATGCATCCGAAGCCGACCTATCCCACCGGTTGGAAGGGGGAGATGACCTTTGAGCAGATCTCGGAGGATATTCGCCCACGCGCCGCCAAAATGCTGCTGCGGCAGTATCGTGTCTGGGCGCAGGATTTGGATGACTGCCTGCAAAATGGGCTGATGTACGTTTGGGAGCAGCTGGTCGCTGACCGTTCTTTTCTCGCCAAGAAGAGTCGATTTGAGGCGGCGCTGATCGTCTGCCATCGGGCGAAATCGACCAGCATCCGCAGACAAAACCTACGCCACGAGTATCTGGAAGATTTCTGGTCACAGAGCGATTCCAAGCATCCTGAAGAGACGCAGCTTACCGGCTTGGAACGGTTCAAGATTGGGGGTGAACGCTGGGCCACGTGGGCAACGCTGACCGACATTCGCATCGACATCGAACGCGCTGTGCTGACCGTTTACGAGCAGGTGAAGGACGATCCTGCTGGGCTGCTTGCACTCTACGCCGCGACGACCTGCGTCACCAGCAAAGACCTTGCGTATGTGGTGGCGGGCAAAGGCGAAAATGCCATCCGCTGCCGAGCGGTGGCGATTCGCAATCAGCTGCGTGGGATGCTGGGGACGCTCCAGCGCGAACAGCCGACTTGGCGCGCAAAGTTCGACGCGGGGGAGGTGGAGCCAGCCCTGAAGCTGCTGGAACAGCATCCCGAACATGACATCAAGTACGCGGCTGTGCGCGGTTTGATCGAAGGCAAAAGTTTACGGCAGGCGGCGAAGGTGTTCGGCCATAACGTGAACACCCTTCAACACCATCGCAGACGCGCGAACAAGGAACTCGCCTATATTTACGGCTGCACCGCATGAGGTCAGCCGTTTTCGTTTCTATGGCTGGTGAGCGATCATCAGCCCTATATTTTTTTGCTCATTCTGTCTCAGGCGGTCACCTTAATGCAATCGCCCGGAGCGTGTGCTAGAATGTGAAAAATGACACATAAACCCTACACCAACGGAAAGCAAACGCCGCTGTGACTTCGACCAACGGACTCTCCGCCGACATGAAGGCCAAGCTCTGGACGTCGGCGGACAAACTGCGCGGCCACCTAGACGCCGCCGATTATAAACACGTCGTTTTAGGGCTGATTTTCCTGAAATATATTTCGGACGCCTTCCAAGCGCTGTATGTCCGGCTGCAAAACACCCCTTACGCTCAGCCCGAAGACCCCGACGAATACCGCGCCGAAAACATCTTCTGGGTGCCGGAAGAAGCGCGCTGGGCGACGCTGCAAGCCGCCGCTAAGACTCCCGCCATTGGCCAAAAGATTGACGACGCGATGGCCGCCCTTGAGCGTGACAACGCCTCGCTGCGCGGCGTGCTGCCCCAGAACTACGGACGCCCCGACCTCGACAAGACCCGGCTGGGTGAGCTGATCGACTTGATCGGGACGATGACGGTGGGCAGCGATGCCGACCGGTCGCAGGATGTCTTGGGGCAGGTCTACGAATATTTCCTCGGCCAATTTGCCAGCGCTGAGGGAAAGAAGGGCGGCCAATTCTATACACCAGCGCGGGTGGTGCAGCTCTTGGTCGAGATGTTGGAGCCGTACCGTGGCCGCGTATATGACCCGTGCTGCGGCAGCGGCGGGATGTTCGTCCAGAGCGAGAAATTCGTGAAGGCGCACGGCGGCAGCGTCGATAACCTGTCGGTGTATGGGCAGGAGAGCAACCCGACCACGTGGCGCTTGTGCAAGATGAACCTGACCATCCGCAAGATTGACGCCAACTTGGGCCGCAAGCCCGCCGACACCTTCCGCGAGAACCAACACCGCGACCTGCGCGCCGATTTCATCCTCGCCAACCCGCCGTTTAACATGGGCGAGTGGACATGGGGCGACTACGAGACC
>JALONW010000240.1 GCA_025454725.1 Anaerolineae bacterium | reverse complement strand
CTCCGCCGATGCGGTCCCACAGAGTGACTTGTACGCGCTGGGCGTCGTCTTGTTTGAGCTGCTGACCGGTGTCGTCCCGTTCGACGACCCCAGCCCGACGGCAGTCGCGCTTCAGCACATCACCAAAGAGCCGCCGTCGCCCCGCGCCATCAACCCCAACCTGTCGCCGCAGGTCGAAGCGGTCATCCTCAAGGCGCTGTCGAAGGAACCCGCTGCCCGTTACCCGTCCGGTAAGGCATTCGCCGACGCGCTGCGCGGCGCGTTCCAGAACGCCGGTTCAGCGCGGGATAACGTCGAAATCCCTGCTGTGCCACTGCCCGCGCTGCCGCCCGGTTTCCAAGCCCCCACCCCGCGCCAGATGTCACTGCGCCCGGTCGCGGCAGAGGTGCGCGCCTCACTCGCCCAGCGCCAAGACCTCGAACGGCGCTTGACGGCCACCCAGCGACCACCTGTATCCCCGCCGACACTCCAAGCCACCACCCAATCACCACCGACTGGCACGGTTGCCCGCCCACCGGGGCGCACTTTGTCGCTGCCGCTGGTGGTGCTGGTCGTGGTGTTCATCCTAACGCTTGGCGCGGTTGGGTTTGCGGCGCTGTCCACCGTTAATCCGCCAGAGCCAACCGCTCTACCAGTGAACCCGCCACGCTCGTCCCGGCGACTGACGCGCCGACCGATTCACCGACGAGCGTGCCAACAGCCACCACCGCCCCGCCAACCGATGCGCCAGCCGTCGCAGCACCGCCGACCAACACTCCTGAACCACCCACCAACGCTCCCACAGACGCGCCAACCGCGATACCAGCCACCACCACGGACAGCGCACCAACCGCCGCGCCGACCGCTTACCCGTCAAATTGGCTGCCAATCCGTTTGGAATACAACACCGACTCGCTGTGGTGGGTCAACGAATCAGGGACAACACTGAGTGTCAACAACATCCGGTTTGAGAATGTGCGCCGTGCGCGCAGCCTTGAGGGCAACCGCTGGGCGCTGTTCTACTCGCGGGTCGAGCCGAGCGGTTGCGTGGTGGTCAACGCACAGGACGCCGACGGCCAAATGCCGCGTCCAACGGGCTGCTCACGCACTAATTCGGAGATGAACGCCAACAGCACCGAGAATTTCTGGCGTGGCAACGACCAGTTCCGGGTGCTGTGGCGTGGTGTTGAAGTCGGTGTGTGCGACAACTCAGCGGGCGTATGCCGGTTGGCCGTCCCGCCGGGGTGATGAGGGAGCTTCCCCCTCACCCCCTTGCCCCCTCTCCCACAAGGGGAGAGGGGGATTTAGGAGGTGAGGGGGAACCTCACTCCTCAACCGGCGCGTAGATTTGGAAATTGCCGCTGACATTCAAGAGCGCCAGCATATACAGCAGGTTGTCATAGTAGCGGTACTGACCCCGGTTCAGCGGCGCATCCCAAAACGCCTGTACAAATTCCAGCCGAATCGGGTCATCGGCGGCGACCGCAGCTGCCGCGTTCATGGCAATCAGCCCCAGCGACCGGTGCTGGGGTTGGGCGGGCGTGCCGTCAATCTCAAACTTGGAGTTGTAGCTGTTGATGCCGAGGTCGTAGAAAAATCTCAGCTGGCGGTTGTTCTGCTCGACCTGCCACGGATCGGCGCGGAACCACACGTAATCGGTGGCGATGTTCATCCCGGTGCGCCAAGCGTCGGCGTAGAAGAATTCGCCGTAATCGCCCCACGGGACCGGCTCACCCGTAAACTCGGAGTAATTGGGCATCAGACCGGTTTCGGGATGGGCGGTGGTCGGCCAGTAATCACGGCTGGCCTGCGCCGCCTCTGACCAATACTCATTGTCCTTCACACCCCAGCGCGCCCACAGCTCATAGAAGTGCGGCATGTGGTACGACGGGTCGGTGAACTCACTCACGCGGCCAAACTCCGGCACGAACACGACCATCTTATATTCGTCGTTGAACATATCCGGCGCGGTGGCGGTGGCACCAGTATCGGTGTGCAGCATGGCGTCTAAAATAGCGTTGGCCTCGGCCTCGTAGTCAAAGATGCCCTCGCCGTTACCCCAGCGGTACGCGGCGAAAAACAGCGCGGTCGTAAACCAGATTTCGCCGTCTGAGGCCGGGTTGCGGTCAATCGGCGTGCCGTCCGTGCGGTTGTGCCACGAGAAATAGCCTTCGTACTGACCGTCTTCTTGGTACATGTAGGTCTTGGCCCACTTCCACAGCCGGTCAAACTCCTCTTTCCGGTCAAGCTGGACAGCAATCATCATCCCATACGACATGCCCTCAGAGCGGATGTCTTGGTTGTTCACGTCGAGGATATAGGCCATGTCGTCGCCGACCGGATAGTACACGCGCTCGGTGTCGTCATCACCGTAGAACAGCGACTGGAACACCTCCTCGATACGGGCGTCGATTTCCTCATCGCTGATGCCGATTTCGGCCAGCAGATTGGGGTATTCCCCGGTGAAGAACGCGCCCTGCGGCTCGTCTTGTGACTGGACGGGCAAGACGGCCAGCACCGCCAGCAAACCCACGGCCATGACCATCTGGAACAGCCGATTTTTCATCGTTAATGCACCTCCACGGGCGTAAAGTAGACTTGTTCAACCGGCGTTGATGCGCCGGTAATCGTAAATGAACCATTCAGACGGATGTCCGCCGACGACGCACCGACCATCACCGTGACCTCGCCCGGCTCGACCTGATAACGCATATCGAGGCCGTAGAACGCGAGGTGCTGGGCGCTGAGGTGGAACGTCACGCGCTTGGACTGCCCCGCCGACAAGTGAACGCGCTTGAAACCCTTAAGCGCCTTGACCGGGCGCGTCACACTCGACACCGGGTCGCCGACATACAGTTGCACGACTTCGTCGCCTGCCCGTTCGCCGGTGTTGGTGACGGTGGCGCTGATTTCGACCTTACCGTTTGCATCGACTTCCGCCGCGCTCAGGTGCAGGTCGCTGTAATCAAACTGGGTATAGCTCAGCCCGTGGCCGAAAGGGTACAGCGGCTTGGTGCTGAGGTCGATGTAATCGCCCTGCCAGTGGGTGCGCCCGCCGGACGGCTTGTGATTGTAGTAGACCGGAATCTGCCCGACCGCACGCGGGAACGACATCGGCAGTTTGCCGCCGGGGTTGACCGCGCCGGTCAGCACGTCAGCCAGCGCCGCGCCACCCTGTTCGGCGGGCTGCCAGCAGGTCAAGATGGCGCTGGCGTGCGCCTCAATGTCCGACAGCGCGAACGGACGCCCGTGGATGAGGACGACCACCACCGGCGTCCCGGTCGCGGCAATGGCCTGCACCAGCTCGGACTGCACGCCCGGCAGACAGATGTCAGCCCGGTCGATGCTTTCGCCACTGGTCGCACCCTTCGCCAAACCTGCTTTGTCACCGACAACCACGACCGCGACATCTGCGCCTTTCGCCAGCGCGGCGGCCTCAGCAAACCCGCTGGTGTCGCTGCTGTCGATGTCACAGCCTTTGGCGTAAACGATCTCAGCTTGTTCGCCTAACGCGCTGATGACACCATCCAACGCCGTGACCGACGGCGGGAAGTGCGCCGTCCAGTCAATCTTGACGTTAGGCTGCGCCGGGTTGGGCGCTTCCAGGCTCTGATCGGGGTCAAACATGCCTTCGAGGTGGCTGGGATAGTGGTAATCGCCTTGCAGACTGCGGATACTGTGCGCGGCTGGGCCGATGATGGCAATGGTCTTGTGCGCGCTGGTCAGCGGCAGAATGCCGTCATTTTTGAGCAGGACGACACCCTTCCCCGCCGCCTCGCGGCTCAGAGCAATCGCACCCGCGTCGCTGTAGATGTCGATGACTCGCCCATCGTCCACATACGGGTCTTCAAACAGGCCGAGCATCACCTTCTGGCGCAGCACGCGACGGACGCAGGCGTCAATCAGGCCGATGTCAACCTGACCCGATTCGACTGCCGCCTTGAGCGGGTCGCCGTAGCAGTCTTGGTTGGGCAGCTCGACATCGACCCCGGCTTCGATAGCGAGGCGCGCTGCGCCCTGCTTGTCGCCGGTGACGTGGTGGTATTCGCGCAGTTGGTTAATCCCAAAGTAGTCCGAGACCACCGTCCCGTTAAAGCCCATCTCATTGCGGAGGATGTCCACCAGCAGCCACTTATCGGCGTGGCACGGCACACCGTCCAACTCGTGGTAGGCGGGCATCACCGACTCGATTCCAGCGCCCAGCACAGCGGCGCGGAACGGCGTCAGGAACATCTCGCGAAATTCACGCTCCGGCACATGCACAGGGGCCCAGTTCATCCCGCCTTCTGAGATACCGTAGGCGGCGAAGTGCTTGGCGGTGGCGATGACCCGCCCGTCCCACGAGTCGCCTTGTAGGCCGCGGATGTAAGCCGCACCGACCGCCGAAATCAGGAAAGGGTCTTCGCCGAAAGTCTCTTCGACGCGCCCCCAACGCGGGTCACGGACGACATCCAACACCGGCGCGAGGGCGTGATGCGCGCCGACGGCACGCATCTGTCGGCGGATGATACGGGCGATGTCCTCGACCAATTCCGGTTCCCACATAGCGGCCATCGCCATGGCCTGCGGGAAGGTGGTCGCGCCGCGTGCCATATAGCCCGCGCAGCTTTCTTCGTGGACAATTGCCGGAATTTTCAGGCGGGTCTGGTCGAGCAGATAGCGCTGGAGTGTGTTGGCGAGCTTGGCGCTCTCGGTGGGCGGGAGCAGTGAAGACGCCCCCACCCGCGTTAGGTGGCCGATGCCGTAGCCGAGCCGGTAGGCCAGCTTATCGGCGACCGGTTTGCGCTCCCGGTCGATAAGTTCTGTTACCCAGATACCGGTGAGCTGCGCGAGCTTCTCATCGAGGGTCATTTCGGACAGCAGGGCATCGACCCGCTGTTCCGCTGTAAGCGAGGGGTTCAGGTGTACCGCGTTTAGGGTCATAAGGTTGGGTTAAACGGGCGTCCTTCGCGCCCCAGAGTACGGTCAGCCTTTAAGTTCACCGCCGGTCAGGCCGGTGACGATGTAGCGCTCGGTGAACAGATAAAACACGACGGCGGGAACCATCAGGACGACGACATAGGCCATTACGCGCGCCCAGTCCGTGCCGAACTGGCCTTGATATTGCATGATGCCTAGCGGCAGCGGCCATAATTCGGGGTCGGTCAGGACGATTAACGGTAGGAAGTATTCATTCCACGCCCCGATGACCTGAAGCACGGCCACCGACGCCAGCGCCGGACGCGCCAGCGGGAGTAATACGTACCAGAAAAATCCCCACGTCGTACATCCGTCGATGTAAGAGGCGTCCTCCAATTCGTTGGGGACGGTCATGAAGAACCCGCGCAAGATGACCACACTGCCCGGCAGCCCAAAGGCCACCATCGGCAGGATGATGCCCCACATCGAGTTAATCAGACCCAACTGGCGCACTTGGATGAAAATGGGCAGGATGGCGATGACCAGCGGGAACAACAGCCCCAGCGACAGGATATTGAACAACAGCCCGCGCCCCCGGAACTGCACGCGGCTGAACGCGAATGCCAACAGGCTCGCCAGCGCCACGTTGAAGAACGTGACGCCCAACGTGATGACGAGGCTGTTCTTAAACGAGTTCCAGAAGCTGCCGCTGGTCAGCACATCGGTATAGTGCTGGATTTGAATCTCGCCGCGAGGGATGTCAAACGGGCGCGCCAGAAACTCACCAGTGGTGCGGATACTTCCTAAGATAGCGGTCGCTACCGGCCCCATAATCATCAGACAAACGACGATGAGGATGCCCACTTTGACCGGAACACTGACCTGAAACGGTTTTTCAGGACGCCGCCTAGCAGGGTAAGTCATAATTAAACCTCCACTTTATGCCGCACGGGCGTCTTGGTAATCGTGGCGAAGCACGAAGAACTGATAGGCCAGCGAGAAGGCAAAAGTGACGACGAACAACACGACCGCCACTGCGCTCCCATAGCCAAGCTGACCGCGCTGGATGCCGTACTTATAGACATACGTCCCCAGCGTCTCGCTGTAATTGACGGGACCGCCCTGCGTCATCACCCACACGATGACAAACTGCTGAATTGCGCCTAAGACTGACAGGTAGATGGTCAGGCGGACGGTCGGGCCAACCATTGGCAGCGTGATATTCCAAAGCACCTGACGCTCGGTTGCACCGTCGATGCGCGCCGCGTCCTCAAGGTCACCGGGGATGCTTTGCAGCGCGGCCATATACAAAATCATGTAGAAGCCGAAGTACTTCCACGTCAGCACGAAGAACAGCGCAAAGATAATCACGTACTGCTCGGCCAGCCACGAGACAGGCTCATAGCCGGGTATCACCGAGCCGAGGACGACGTTGAGCAGGCCAGCGTTAGGGTCTAGCACGTAGCGCCAGATGATGGCCGTGATAATCTCGCTGAAGACATACGGCACGAACAACATCAGCCGGAAAAATCGCCGTCCCGGCAGTGTGCCGCGCCCAACCAACAGCGCCAAGCCCATCGCCAGCGGAAGCTGGATGCCCAGTGACAGCGCAATCAGCGCCAGCGTGTGCCAGACCGCCGCGTGGAAGGCCCCATGGCTAAACAACTGCTCAAAGTTCTTGAGTTCCCAAAATGTCTCCGGCGGTCCAAAACCGTTCCAGCGGTAGAAGCTGAAGAAGAACGATTGGCCGATGGGGACAAGGACAAACAAGAAAAATAAAAGCATGCCGGGGAGGACTAAAAACAAGACCAGACCCGTCTTATTCCAATTGCGCCGCCGCTGGTCAGCAGCCATCTTACCGGCGCTGTTGTTGGGCAGCGCGGCGCTGGGTGTCAGGGATGACATATGGGGTTACTCCCTGTAAACTGAGGGGGAAGGCGTTTTTCGTCTGAAAAACGTTTTTGCGAAAGTAGGCGGAAGGTGTGGAGACCGCATAACCCACCCGCCAAGATGGAAAGCACGTCTCCACACCTTCTTAGCCGGTTATTGGCTCAGTTCAAACGCCGCGACATCTTCAATCGCCAGCGC
>JALONW010000239.1 GCA_025454725.1 Anaerolineae bacterium | reverse complement strand
GACTCGCCGTTGACGGCGTTGGGCAGACGGACACTGCGACTGAACTTGCCCCATGTACGCTCGCGGAGCAGGACGCGCTCGCCGTCCTTCTGCTCGGTGGTGCGCTGGGGAATTTCCGCCGAGATGGTCAGGACATCCTCGTGCAGGTTGACCTTGATGTCGTCGGCGTTGACGCCGGGCAGCGCGGTCGTCACGGTGTAGGCGGCCTCGTTCTCCACAATGTCGAGGGCGAGGTGGCCGGTGGCGGTGTCGCTTGACGCCCCGCGCAGCAGGCGGCTGCGGTTGTCCATCATGGCGTCCAGCATACGCTCCATCGCGGAGATTTCACGGATAGGGTTCCAGCGGATAAGGGTTGACATGGTGTTTTCCTCCATCACTTGTAATGTAGGCGCGCCCTTGTCATTACTGCGTCTCACTGGGCTGCGTCGTTCTGTTGACCCTAAGATACCCTCGCCGTATATGAGGGCTATCAGCGGTCTGTCAGAGGAATATCAACCCTGTATCAGAGCCATATATGCGGCCACTGCTGGCCCAAATCGGCTGATTATTCAGAACTTGCGTGCTACGATATAAGCAGATGTCTATATCCCCAAAAGGAGCGCCACCCATGAATGCTGATGCCTTTCGCCATCTCTATGAGTATCACTTCGCTGAAAACCGCACGCTGTGGGACAGTCATATCGCGTCGCTGCCGCAGGAAAAATTTACGCAGCCCAGCTCCTACTCGCAGGGGTCGGTCCGCAACCAGCTCGTCCACCTTGCCAGTGTAGACAACACATGGTTCAGCGCGTTACGTGAGGTAGACATCCCGGACTGGCTTGAACCCGACCACTTCGACGACCGGGACGTGCTGCGCGCTCACTGGGACACAGTAGAACAGTCCATGCGCGCCTACCTCGCCATCCTGCGCGACGATATGCTGCTCACCAAACCGTTCCCAGATGGGGAGGACAAAGACCTCGTGCTGTGGCAGGTGTTGATTCACGTGGTCAACCACGGCACCGACCATCGTGCCCAAGTGCTGCGCCTACTCAACGACCTCGGTGCAAAAACCGTCTCGCAGGATTATGTTTTCTACGCCTACGACAACCCGACCTAGGGGTTATGACCGGTCCAGCGGCACATCTTCCAGCGCGGTGGGGTCGCCGATGGGTTCGAGGTGCGTGAGCGTACTCAGGTTGGGGACGGCGGCGCGCAGGTCGGCCTCTAGGCGCTCCAACAGGTCGTGGCCGTGCTGCACCGTCCATCGCGGCGGAACCAGCACATGCACGCTGAGGAAACAGCGCACTGCCGCCTTGCGCGTCCGCAGCGCGTGGAACTCGATGCCCTCGGCGCGGTAGGCCGCCAAAATACGGTCCACCTCGGCGCGCCCGTCAGCGTCCATCGGCGAATCCATTAGCCCATCGAAAGCTTGGCGCATCAGGCGTGCGCCAGTCGCGAGGATATGGGCGGCCATCAGCAGACCTGCCAGCGCGTCCAGCCAGAGCTGACCCGTCAGCGACGCCGCGACGAGGCCGACCGCCACGCCCACCGAGGTCCAAACGTCCGCCATCAGGTGATGGCCGTCGGCGCGCAGAGTCATGGAGTTGTGGCGTTTCCCAGCGCGAATGAGGATGCGCCCGACCACGAGGTTGACTGCCGAGGCAGCGCCACTCAGCACAAGACCGAGGTCGAGGCGTTCCAGCGGCTGCGGTTCAACCAACCGGCCCAAAGCCGCCCAGCCGATGGTCAGCGCCGCTACCACAATCAGCGTCCCCTCAATGCCGCCCGCGAAGTATTCAATCTTGTCGTGGCCGAACTCATGCGATTCGTCGGGTGGGCGGGCGGCGTAGAGCAATGCGGCCAGCACCATCACCGCCGCGACGAGGTTAATCACCGATTCGAGCGCATCGGACAGCAGGCCGACCGACCCGGTAAGCCAATAAGCCGCCGCCTTCATCCCAATGGTGATGACAGCGGCGGCGATGCTCAGGCGGGCGTAGCGGGTCAGGTCGGCACGATTATTCATACCCCTAGCTTACAACACACCGCCCATCGCGGCTACCGCCAGCCCGAAGGTATCGGCCACGGCGGGATGCGTGACCACCCCCCGGTGGATGTTCAGGCCGAGCGCGAGGCCGGGGTCAGCCTGCATTGCGTCTTTGAGGCCGTGGTCAGCGATTCGCAGCACGTAGCGCAGCGTCGCATTGCTCAGGGCGAGGCTGCTGGTGCGCGGGACTGCGCCGGGCATGTTGGCAACACCGTAATGCACCACCCCGTCGATGATATAGGTAGGGGCGCTGTGGGTGGTCACACGGGTGGTCTCAACGCAGCCACCTTGGTCAACTGCCACATCAACGATGACACTGCCCTCCGGCATGGTCGTGAGCATGTCGCGGCGGATGAGGCGCGGGGCTTTCGCGCCGGTCACCAACACCGCGCCGATGACCACATCAGCGGTGGTGATGGCCTGCGCGATGTTGACATGGTTGCTGTACATCGTGATGAAGCGCCCATGCAGCACGTCGTCAAGGTAGCGAAGTCGGTCAATGTTGATGTCCAGCAGCGTGACCTGTGCGCCCATGCCCAGCGCCATTTTGGCCGCTTGCGTCCCGACGGTCCCACCACCTAATACAACCACGTTAGCTGGGCGCGTGCCGGGGACTCCGCCCATCAGCACACCGCGCCCGCCCTGCTTTTTCTCTAGATAGTGGGCGGCCACTTGGATACTCATGCGCCCGGCGACCTCGCTCATCGGCTCCAGCAGCGGCAGACGCCCGTGGGGGTCGGTGACGGTCTCGTAGGCCACGCCGGTGACGCCGCTGTCCACCATCGCCAGCGTCAGGTCACAGTCGGCGGCGAGGTGCAGGTAGGTGAACAAAATCAGCCCCTCGCGCATATAGGGGTACTCGCTGGGCTGTGGCTCCTTGACCTTGACGACCATCTGCGCCCGGTTCCACACCTCGGCGGCGCTGTCGAGCAAGGTCGCGCCCGCCTGACGATATTCCTCGTCGCTGAAGGCGCTGCCCGCCCCGCCGCCTGCCTCGACAAAAACGGTGTGGCCGTGCTGGACGAGCTGCCCGACCGCCGCCGGGGGCAGTGAAATCCGGTTCTCGTCGGTCTTAATCTCTTTGGGGATGCCAATTAACATAAAAAGGTGTCCTTCTGGTGGCTCTTTTGTGCGACAAAGACAACCGTCTGAGCGAATAGCGCTTGTGCGGTTTGCACATCTATTATGCCACATTCCGCCCCAACGCGGACAGAAGAATATTGTCGCTGCAGTCCATTAAACACAAAAAAGGGGCTGCCCGTTTAGGCAGCCCCTTTCGTCACTTACGATACATCACGAACCACTTACGACTTATCCGATAGGATTAGGGCTTGGCGACGTACCAAACATCACCCACGCCCTCGCCGGTGGTATCGCCGCGGGCGGCGTCGTTGACCCAGTAGTACAGCGGCTGACCGTTGTAGGCGACCTGAAGCACGCCCTCGCCGCGGTCAAAGGTGGTGAACACGCCCGGCAGGTTAATGGCTGTGACCAGTGCCTCGGCGCTCTCGACGGTCAGCGGCGGCCAGTTGTCGGCACAGCCGCCGGAGCAGTTGCTGGTGTTCGCGGTGTCATTGGTGAAGGTGTAGAGGGTGTAGCCGTTCGCGCCCACGAGGACAATGCCTTGGTCAGCGGTGTTCTGGGCGTAGACCGTGGCCGGGGCGACCACCGTCCAGACCGTGCGGAAGTTGTGGCCGGTAGCGTCGCCAACCTCAGCGTCGTTCTGCCAGAAGTACAGCGGCATCTGGTTGTAGGTCACTTGCAGCGTGCCGTCGGCGCGCTCAATCGTGCCGATTTCACCAACGAGACCTTCAGCGACCGTCAGGCCGTCAGCGCTCTCGACGGTGTAGGGAGGCCACGCGGTCGCGCACTGGTCAGCGCAGTTCGAGACGCCCAGACCGTCATTCTTGAAGGCGTAAAGCGTCATGCCGTCCGCCGAGACCAAGTAGCTGCCGAGGCCACCGGCCTCACCGCCGATGCTGAGGGTAGGGGCGCTGTCTTGGGCGCTGGCAAACGGGATAGCGACGATGACGAGCGAGACGACGAGCAGCACGATAGAAAAGAACCGTTTAGACATGGGTAGAACTCCTTCACCTGTAGAATAGGGTTATTTGCGCCACAGACCACGCGGTTTTTGGCGGCGCATGTTACACTATCGTCGTGGATTACGGTTTGGATTTATCGAGTTTGAAAATCGGCCAACCTCAGCCTCAAGCCCCTCTCCATGGGGAGAGTTACGGGGTATGATGTATTCAGTGGGGATGGTGTCACCCCTCACCCCCTAGCCCGCTCTCCCACAAGGGGCGAGGGGAATCCAGCTCGACATTGGTTGATGGACAATCCCGAATCTGTATTCCCGCCCAATTTTTTCTCATCACTCATCCCTCAAGACTCATCTCTTCCTTTTTCTGGCTGAATTTGGCAACCGCCCCTGATGATGACCGACATTCCCACCCTGCTCCAGCGTATGCAGGACGGCGACGAAGCCGCCCTCGCTGTGCTGTTCAACGAGTACAGCGCCAAGGTTTACGGCATGGCCTATACCGTCCTCAAGAACACCAGTTTGGCGCAAGAGGTCGCGCAGGACACGTTTGTGCGGGTGTGGAAAGACCCAGCGGCGTGGGACCCATCCAAGGGGCAGTTTTCAAGCTGGCTGCTAACGGTTGCCCGCTATACCGCCATCGACCGGCTGCGCCACGAACTGCGCCGGACGCACCAAAACGTCGAGTTACATGATGAATTGACCAGTGATGAGACCGATGATGAGACAACTCTGCTGTTCGAGACGTATCAATTAAAGACTGTGCTGCATCATTTGCCCGATGAACAGCGCCACATCATCGAGTTGGCTTATTTTCACGGCCTGAAGCACAGCGAACTGGCCGAATCGCTTCAGCTGCCGCTGGGAACGGTCAAAACGCGGCTGAGGCTCGGCCTTCAGAAATTACGGTCACTGCTGCACAGCAACCCATAGGGTCGCGGCGGCTGGCGATGTGGTAGATTTAACGGCAAGCCCAACGACAACGTATGTAAGGTCTAATTCCCGGTAATCCAATGCACGACTGCGAAGAACTCCTCCCCCTCATCCCCGCTTACGCCATCGGTGCGACCGATGACAACGAGACGCGCTTAATCGAAGCGGCACTGGCAGACTGCCCGGCGCTGGTCGATGAACTGCGCGCCTTCCAAGCGGTCGGGGAGGCGCTGGCCGAGGAAGTCCCGGCGATGACGCCGCCGCCGATGATGTTGGGGAATGTGTTGGCCGCCGCCCGTGAGGTGCGTCCCGCCGCCTCACCTGCCCAAACAACCACCCTACCGCTGACTGTCCACAAGACCACCGCGCCGCCCGCCAAAAAGCCTCGCCGCATCCCGTGGGCACTGGTGGCCGCCTGCGTCGCCTTCTTCCTTATCATCACCAACGCCTTCTGGCTGTACCGCGCCAGCACCCCCACTGTCCGCGAGATTACCTTGCGCGGTGTGGACGACAGCGGCCAAGTGGTGGCGACCCTGCGCTGCCGGATTATCGTCTCGCCCAACAGCGAGTCAGCGGTGATGGTGGCCGAAAACTTCCCCGCGCTGGACGATGCCAGTACCTATCAGGTTTGGCTGCGGCGCGACGGCGAAATCAACAGCCTCGGCGTATTCCGGGTCGATGATGCGGGCAGCGGTTTGCTGATTTTCACCGCCGACGTGCTAGCGCAGCCCTTCGATTCGATTGGTGTGACGGTCGAGCCGCTGGGCGGCAGCAATGAACCGACCACCCCGTCGGTCGTGCGCTGGCAGTCGTCATAGCGGCTACAAGCGCCGGGCAAGCGCCGTCCAACACCGCTGGACTTCCCCCCGGTGCGGGGCTATAGTACCGTCTTGATGCTCATGCAAGACGAGGACATCCCTGTGATACACCGATTGAGAACCTTCCTCGCGCTGGTGGCGTTACTGCCCCTGTGCGTCGGCCTGAGCGCGCAGGCGCAGGGCAGCACCCCCGCCGATACGGTCAGCGCCTTCTTGACCGCGTGGGGCGAACGGGACAGCGCCGCCATGTACCAGCTTTTGGCCGTTCAGAGCCAGCAGGCTTACCCTCAAGAGTTATTCGTCAACCGCTACACGGTCGCCAACGACGCGCTGTCGCTGGAAGGCGTGGAATTCAGCATTGGTGACACCCACCTACAGGGCATCACCGCCGCTGTCACCTATGATGTGGGGGCTGTTTGGCCGCATCGAAGACCCCGGACGCACCATGCGACTCGTCAACGACAGCGGGCGCTGGGGCGTGGCGTGGTCGAGCATGGACATCTTCGCCCAGCTTCCGTCAGTCGGCCAAATCACCTCGACCGGTCAGCTCCCGCCCCGCGCCAATATTTATGACCGCAGAGGCAACCTCGTCGCCGGACCGGGGACGGTGGTGACGATATACACCGCCCGACCGAACATGAGCAACGAGCAGGGCTGCATCGAACTCATGTCACAACTCACCCGCCGCCCGCGTGCCGCCTTCGAGCGCCTGCTGGCGAACTATCCGGTCGGTTTTGACACCATCTTCAACCTTGCGGAACTGAACGAAGATGATTACCTCGCTAATGAGAGTGACATTCGGAATCTATGCGGTGTCAGCCTGACCACCGAGCGCGAGACGCGCACCTACTACGGCAACAACGCCATGTCGCACGTCGCGGGCTACATCGGCCAAATCACAGCCGAACAGCTAGAGGAATTTACGCTGTTGGGCTACGGCAGTGGCGACCTGATCGGGCAGGCGGGTGTCGAGCGCGTGTATGAGCGTGAACTGGCGGGCAACGCCGACCGCGTGCTGCGAATTATCGACCCCGGTGGGAGTGTAATGCGTGAATTTGCCACCCAAAGCGGCAGCCCGCCCGTCCCCGTCCAGATGACCATCGACCGCGAGCTCCAGCGCGCCTTCACGCAGGCGATGTTCGACGCCTACGACTACGCTGCGCCCAATTGGGGCGGCG
>JALONW010000238.1 GCA_025454725.1 Anaerolineae bacterium | reverse complement strand
CCGACCTGCGCCAGACGGCGGAGCTTGCCCTCGCCATCCGCCGCTGGGAGTCCGCCCGGCTGGCGCTGCAGGCACTGGTTGACCGCCAGCCGTCTGACGGGTGGGCACACGGTCAACTGGGTGTGCTGTTGGCCGCCGATGACCGACAAGCGGCGCTCGGCCACCTGCGGGAGGCGCTGGCGCTGGGCGACCCCACCGCCGCCGACCTCATCGCCGTGCTGGAAGCCAACACCGACCGGCGCACGCTGGCCTACGAGGTTGGGGCGGCGCTGGCCGCGCTGGAACAATACCCCGCCGCCGAGTATGCCTTCTCACGGGCGGCCATCTTCTCGCTGTCGCCCGCCGAGGCGGTGGCATCGGTTGGGCTGATGCGGGCGCTGCAAGGGTTGGACTATCTGCCGTGGCTGGAACACGCACAGGCGCTTGCGCCGTCGTCGGCGGAGGTGTATACCCTCAGCGGGCTGGCGCACCGCGCCGCCGGGCGCGCCTTCGAGAGCCTAGAGTCGCTGCTGGTCGCGCTCCAAAGCTCGCCGCTCGACCCCGAAATCAACGCGCAGGTGAGCGAGGCTTATCTGCTGTTAGGCGATGAGCAGAGCAGCCTGTTTTGGCTCTCACAGGCGGCGCTGCTGGGCGGCGAGACCTCCCGTTACACCGAGGCATACCGGGCAGCGGCGGCAGCCCTGACCCTTCCCCCACTTGACCCCGCGCCGTAAGGGGGGATTCTGCGCTATACTCGGATTTGCAGACCGTCCCCGCCGCAGATGAGAGTGAGCCAGCGCGATGACCCCCAAACAGAAGCTCCGCGTCGATGTCATGATTTCCAGCACCTCGATTGACCTCCCCAAACACCGCGACGCCGCAAGCCGCGCCATTTCGCTGTTGAGCCTTAATCCGAGGGGCATGGAACACCTTCCCGCCAGCGGAAGAGACGCGATTGAAGCTTCGTACAAACTGGTCGATGAGGCCGAGGTCTACGTCGGGATTTTCGGCTTTCGCTACGGCTTCGTCCCACCCGATAAAGAGCGCAACCCCGACCAAAAATCCATTACCGAACTGGAATACCGCCGCGCCCGTGAGCGTGGAATCCCCGTGTTTTGTTTCTTCATGGATAAAGCCCACGCCGGGCCAGAGACCGCCGAAGAAGGCGAAAATTTTTACGAGCAGACCGAGGCCGGGCGTGAAAAACTTAAGGCGCTGAAAAACGAAATCGGCCTAGAAATGGGCGTAAAGTGGTTCAAGAACCCTGACGAACTCCAGCACCAGATTTACCACGCGCTGGACTTGGCAATCAAAGAGGGACTGATTAAGACCGAGGGCGACGCACCGCCGCCAGCGCCCGACTCCGTGTTACTCCCCGCGCCGCCTGCGCCGTATGAGCCGCACCCCTACCGGCTGACGCAGACTTTTTTCGGGCGCGTGTCCGACCTCGCCACCTTAGACACATGGGCAGCCAGCGCCGACGCGGTGATGGTCGTGGAAGCCATCGGCGGGGTGGGCAAGAGCGCGCTGACCTATGAATGGTTCACCCGCCACCACGCCGACTTTGACGGCGCGCTGTGGTGGAGCTTCTACGAGAGTGAATCGTCCATGCGGCGGTTCGTCCGTCACGCGCTGGCCTACCTGACCCGTCAGCCGATTGACCACTACAAAAATGAGCGCGACGCCGACCTAGAAACTAAGCTGCTGGCGCTGCTCAACCAGAAGCGCGTGCTGATTGTGTTCGACGGGCTGGAACGGGCGATGGCCGCCTATCACCGGCTGGACGCGGCGCAGACCCTCGACGACGCCGCCGAAAACCCCGACAAAGCGGCGGACAGCGCCCTAACCGATCAGCGCGAAGCCGACCTCCTGCGGAAACTGGCCGCCGTGACGCGCTCCAAACTGCTGATCAGCACGCGGCTGAACCCGTCTGATTTGCAGGACAAGGGCGGCGGCTGGCTGAAGGGGGTGCGCGGGCTGCACCTGAACGGCCTAAGCGACCCCGACGCGCTGGCGCTGATCCGGCATTACGGCGTGAAGGGCGACAGCGAGCGCATCGGTGCGTTCATGCGGCGCTTTGGCAACCACAGCCTGCTGATTAAAATTGTGGCCGGGTTGGTCAACGATTACCGCCCCGCCCCATCAGACTTTGACCGCTGGTGGGCAGAGGTGGGGCAAGACCTGACCGTCAGCGAGCTTGACCTCAAACAGAACCGCACCAACATCCTCGCGGCGGCCATGCGCGGCTTGAAGCCAGAACTGGCGAAACTGCTGTCTCAAATTGCAGCTTTCCGCTTCCCGGTCGATTACGCGGCGGTCAGCGCGTTTAACCCGTACCTCCCGCTTGCCCCGGCGAAAGTCGAAGAGCCGGATGATTGGTTGTTGTGGTCCGACGTGGAAGAAGCGGAGGCTAAAGCGCCTTATCAGGTGTATATGAAAGAGTATGACGATTTTTTGAAATCCCCCTCCTACCGGGAAGGTTTACGGAAATTCCACACAGCGCTACGCGAACTGGAAGAACGGGGCTTAGTGGCGTGGGACCGAGAGGCCAACACCTATGACCTACACCCGGTGGTGCGCGCCACCGCCTTTGAAGCGCTGACCGACGACAGCCGCGCCGAGACCTTTAACCGCATCCGCAGCCATTTCGAGAACTTGCCGCCGGAAAAACTGGACGAGGTGACGGAAGTTCATCAGCTTACCCGCTCGATTGAAATCTACACGGCGCTGGTGCGGGCGGGACAGCTCGACGCCGCCTCGGATTTTTACCAAGACCGATTAAGCGACATTTTAGAGTATCAACTCGCCGCCTACTACACCATCGTCGAACTGCTCAGGCCGCTGTTCCACGACGACCTCAGCCAGCCGCCGCGCCTATCCACCCCGGTGCGCCAGAGTGCGCAGATGACCAACCTAGCCAGTGCGTTCTACCACTTGGGACAGACCGTTCCAGCGCTGATGTTGCAAGAAGCCACACTCAAACTCAACCTCGACCAACAAGACCCCGCAAACCTCGCCATCGGATTACTCAATTACGGTAATGCCCTGCGCAGCCTCAACCAGTGCCAACGCGCCGGAGCAGTCTGGGGCTTGTCTCTAGCATTGGCCGAGGCGGCAGGAAACCTAGATGGGATAGTGATGGGTCATCTGCATTTGCATCTCGCCGCCAATGAAAGCGGGGTATTGGTAGAGGCTTTCACTCATTATCAGATATTCATAGCAAATCTACCTAGAAACCAAACTTCTTTTTGGGCAGGAACTATTGAACGCCAACAAACGGAGTTACTTCTAGCGTTTGGTATGGTTGAGCAGGCTAAGGCTGCACTCGAAAGGGCGTGGGACCTAGCAGTCAAAAGCCACGATGCTTTAGGTCAGATGGTGATTTGGGGATTGCGAGGTGAACTGGCGCTGGCACAGGGGGAGTCCAATCAGGCCGTGCAGTGTTTCAGCGAGTCGGTGCGGTTGAGGCGAGCCGTTGGGACAAGTGATGTGGTTGTCGCGTTAGGTGGCTTGGCGAGAGCGCTGCTGGCAGTAGACAAGCCGGATGAAGCACGCAAAATCATCGAAGAAAATTTGCAAGAAAACAAATTAGGCGAAGCCATCGACGCTGCCGAAGTCTGGTTCGATTTACGTGAACTCGACAAGGCACAAGAGCGTGCATTAGAGGCCTACAAATGGGCTTGGGCTGATGGACCACCCTACATCCACTGGCGCTATTTAGAGCGCGCCAAAAAGGTCTTGGACGCGCTCGGTGAGCCGTACCCCGACCTGCCCCTGTTCGACCCGTCCAAGGTCGAGCCAATCCCGCACGAGGCAGAGATTCTGACATTTATCAAGAAATATAAGAAGGATTTGAAACGAAAAGATAGTCAATATCGGTCTGTCGTCGCCCCTGGTCACCCCTATCCAAAAGTCCAATTAAAGCGGCGCAAGCCGTAGCGGGCAAACGATACCCACGGAAGTTGACCATCTGTGCGGGTTTGCGTCGTATAATGGGGGGACGCAGCGCCATACACACAACGACCGCATCAAGACACACCGTGGGGGTGATTTTTTGACCATGATGAACACCACCTTTGCGCCGACCCCGTTCATCGGGCGGGACGACGAACTGATTGAAATCGACCGTTTATTATCCGACCCCACCTGCCGCCTGCTGACGCTGGTCGGGCCGGGCGGAATCGGCAAGACCCGCCTCGCGTCCGAGGCCGCCGCCCGCCGCCAGCACGACCTGTTCCCCGACGGCGTCTACGTCGTCTCGCTTGCGCCGCTGGGCGACGCCGGGGATGTCCTCGCCGCCGTCGCGGATGTCATGCCGTTCCGCCCGCAGGCCGACGGCCAAGACCTGCGCGCCCAGTTCCTCGCTTATCTGGCCGAAAAACGCGGTCAGCGCGTGCTGCTGGTGCTGGACAACTTCGAGCATGTGCTGGGCGCGGCAGACCTCGTGGCCGACCTGCTGGCCGCCAGCGAACGGCTGAAAATCCTCATCACCTCCCGCGAGGCACTTAACCTCCACGGCGAATGGGTGCGCCCGGTCGCTGGCATGGGCTACCCGTCCGGCGCGAACGACCTCACCCCGCTGACCGACCACAGCGCGGTGGCGCTGTTCCTCGACTGTGCGCGGCGGGCGGGCGCGGACATCGCGCCGGAAGACCTGCCCAGCGTGGCCGAATTGTGCCGCTTGGTCGAGGGGACGCCGCTGGCGGTCGAATTGGCGGCGGGCTGGCTCAAAGCGCTCTCCCCCGCCGACATCATCCGCGAGGTGCGCGCCAATGTGGACATCCTCGCCAGTCGGTCGCGCAACCTGCCAGAGCGCCACAGCAGCATCCGCGCCGTGTTCGACCACTCATGGCGCTTGCTGTCCGACGCCGAGCGCGGCGTGTTCGTCCGGCTGTCGGCCTTCCGGGGCGGTTTCACCCGCGAGGCCGCCGAGTCGGTGGCCGGGGCGTCGCTGCACGGGCTGGCCGCGCTGGTCGATAAGTCGATGGTCTACCGGGCCGCGTCTGGGCGCTATCACGTCCACGAACTGCTGCGGCAGTACGGCATCGAACGGCTGGACTCCGCCGGGCAGGTGGCGGACGTGCAGCGCACGCACTTCACCTATTATTTGCGCCTGCTGCACCGGCTGGAAAGCGACATCAAGGGGCGCGGGCAGGTCGCCGCGCTGGACAGCATCGAGGCGGAATTCGAGAACGTCCGCACGGCATGGCAGGCCGCGCTCCAGCACGGTCGGCACGACCTCATCGAACAAGCCGCGGAGAGCCTGCACTTCTTCGCCGACATGCGCGGGCGCTACTACGATGTCGTCGCGCTCTTGCAGCGCACGCTGCAACAGGCCACCGACCAGCCCTACAATCGGGTGCGCGCCCGACTGGTGCGCCTCATCTACCTGACCGACCCATCGCTGGCGCACGGCCATCACCTCGAAATCACCGGCTGCCTTGCGACGGCGCGGGCGCACGGTGACGACGCCGAGGCCGCTTTCTGTCTGGTGGTGGCCGGGATGATGGTGTTCTCCAGCGACTCCGGCCCTACCGAGCAGGGCGATGCCATGTTCGAGGAGGCCTATGCACTGTACAAACGGCTGGGCGATACCTTCTATAGGGCCGAGGTGCTGGCGTGGCTGGCCTGCGGCCTGACGCCCAAGACTCAACAGAACGCCGAGCGCTACCTGCACGAAAGCCTCGCGCTGCGCGCCTCGATTGGCGACCGCAACGGGATGGCGTGGGTCGAGCATAACCTCGCGCTGCACCGCCGCGATGCATTGGACTACACTGGGGCGGAAGCCCATGCCCGCCGGGCGCTGGCGCTGGTACGCGAGACCGGCAGCCAGAAGGGTCTGCGCCAGATGATTCCTCTTTTGGTCGGGCTGCTGCTGTTCCGGGGCGCGCTGGACGAAGCCACAGGTCTCATCCACGAACTGCGCGCCGCCGCCGTCCGTTCCGACGACGCTTACACGCTGGCGGTCGCGCTGGACTACCTCGCCGGGCTGGCCTCCATCGCCGATGACCTGACCACCGCCGCCAGCCTGTCTGACCAGATAACGGCACTGGCTGGGGCGCAGCCGGGGCGCTGGATTGGGAAAAAGGTCACTTGGGGGCGGGCGCTAACCGCCTGCCTGACTGGGGACAGCGCCACAGCGCGGGCGACCTATCGAAGCCTATTCCCTTACCGCCTCGACGACCCCGCGCCCGCCTCACTGTGCCTGACGATGGAAGCGGTCATTTTGGCGGGGGAAGGCCAGCCGGTCGCGGCGCTGGAACACCTCGCGCTGGCCGCCAACCAATCACCCATATTCAGCGGCTGGATGCGCCATTGGCCGCTGCTAGAGCGCCTGCACGCCGACCTCACCGAGCGGCTCGGCGCGGACGCGGCGCGGGCGGCCTGT
>JALONW010000237.1 GCA_025454725.1 Anaerolineae bacterium | reverse complement strand
GCGCCGTTGGCGTGGCCGTTAGCGGCCTGCGGCGCGGATTTGGTGTGCGGCGTGGGCATAATAAAAGTCTCCGGCGTAAAAAAGCGGTTTAGAGGCAAGTATACCACTGCGAGGGGTGGTTTTGGCGTCCCACAAAACCCGCCCCAGCGTGGGCGGGGTATAATGGTCAGCGATTGTGGTCGCTTATACCAAGCAGCGAGGGGATTTCAGATGGGGTGTTTTCGGGTCATTTTGGGTTTGATATTCGTGGTGATAGCCGTGCCAGCGCTGATTGCCTTCGAGTCACTAGCGGCGCTGAGGAGCGCAGCGCTCGACCGTGACCGCTGGTATGAGCTGGTCGAGGAGCAAGCCTTCTACGAGTCCTTTGTCGCGTCTGTCCGTGAGGGACTGCCGATGAGTGCCACTCAGCGCGAGCTGGCGATTGGCGCGATTACGCCGGAATATGTTGCGGTGCAGCTTCACACGCTGGTCGATTACGGCTTCGACCTGTTGGAGGGACGCAACCCGCCAGAACCGACCTTCCAGATGCCCGCACCTCTGGCGAGCGTGCTGCGCGAAAACCCACAGTTCAACAGCATCGGTTGGGTCGAACAGTCGGACGGCTCGCTCAGTTTCACACCCAACATCAGCGCCAGTGAACGCGCTCAAGTTATCGGCGCGGGGCGTAATCTAACCAATGTGTTTGTGATTGCCGGGGCGATTGGGCTGGGCGCGTGGTTCGTGTCGGGCATGATTGCATTTGATACCACACAAGGGCGCTTGCTGTGGCTGGGGCTGTGGCTGATGGTGGCCTCTGGTCTTGTGGTGGTTATCGGATTAGCCTTCAACAGCACCATCGTCCCCGCCATGACCGAATCGGTGCTTGCCGACGCCGAATCCAGCGATGGCGTAACTCGTGGTGTCGCACAGGGCTTACTGGGAATCATCGGAGGTTTCGGCACGGCCTTCCTGCTGGCTGGTGGCATTCCAGCCCTGATTGGCCTGTTGATGCTGTTGGTCGGCTCCACCCTACGTCCGCCCGCCCCGACCATTGGCGGCGGCCTGTCCGGTCGCAGCGGGGTCATCAGCGCAGAATAGGTGTGTGTATAGAAGCCCCCATGCAGCGAGGGTTTATGCGGGGCGGCAGCGTGCTACGATGGTGCTGTCGCCTTGACCCATTTCCCCACCTGTGGAGTAAATAATGACAGACCACCTTCAACTTACTGCTTGAAAGTCTCATTATCGGTCTCTCGATTGCCGCCCCAGTCGGTCCCATCGGCGTCCTCGTCATCCGGCGGACGCTGGCGCTCGGCCAGCTTAACGGTTTCGTCTCTGGCCTTGGTGCGGCCACCGCTGACACCCTTTACGGTATGGTCGCCGCCTTTGGGCTGACCGCCATTTCCTCGCTTTTGGTCGCACTGGCCGACCCCCTCCGGCTTTTCGGCGGCCTCTTCCTCGCTTATCTTGGCTATAAAACCCTCACCTCGCGCCCATCAGAACACGCAGCCGAGGCCGAAACACGTTCCGGTCTGTTGGCAGCTTATCTTTCGGTTACGGCACTCACCCTCACCAACCCGATGACCATTCTCGCCTTCCTCGGCATTTTCGCGGGGGTGGGCGCTGGCCGTATCAACGGCGAGGTCGGCGCGGCGCTGGTGATGGTGCTGGGCGTAGCGGTTGGGTCAGCGCTGTGGTGGCTCGTCCTCAGCGGCGGAATCGGCCTGCTGCGGCATCGCTTCACCCCGCGCTGGATGGTCTGGGTGAACCGGGTCAGCGGGCTGGTCATCCTCGCTTTTGCCGTCCGCATCTTGATAAGCGGATAATTGTCGCACCTAAAGTGTGGTTCTACATACAAAAACCGGGACGTTTGTCATGACATTCATGATAGAGGTCCCGGCTTTCAACTTCCTAACTATTTATAACAAACAGTTGAGATAGAATAGATTATTCCGTAAAATTGTCACACGAAATCCCATGTTTCTAGGAAGACCCCCATGACACGCCTATTTATCAGCTACAGCCGCCGCGATAAGGATTTCGTCAAGGTGTTGGTCGAGATGCTGCGCGAGGACTTGCTCCCCGAACCCGAACATTCCACGTGGTACGATGGTAGACTAAACGGTGGCCAGCACTGGTGGCGTGAAATCCTTCGCCAGATTGCCCGCAGCGACATCTTCCTGTTCATGCTGTCTGAAGAATCATTACGGTCGGAGTACTGTAAGGCCGAGCTTCAAGAAGCGTGGCGCTTGCAGAAACTCACCCTGACCGTCCAACTGGATTCGCGGGCGGTCATCCCCAGTAACCTCAAGCTCATCCAGTGTGTGGACATGAGCAGCGGCGTGGACGACCCCGCCGCCATCCGCAAGCTGGTGCGTGCCCTGCGCTACCTCGAATCGCAGATTCCCGAATCTGCGCCGCCGCCGCGTTCGCTGACCGTGACGCCGCTGCCCGACACCGAGGACCTCGATGACCCGTTCGACCAGCGCGACGATACCCAGCCCTACCGTCCGACCGACCTTGATGAACAAGATAAGGTGGAGTCGGCGCGACTCGCCCACCGCGCCGAAAAACACAATCAGCATGGCAACTATGAGCAGGCTGTCCTCGACGCCCAGCAGGCCATCCGCCTCGACCCCGACAACATCAAACCGTATATTGAGTTGGGTTATGCCTATGACCGTCAGGGCAACTATGAGGGGGCGGTGCGCGAGTTCAGCAAGGCGCGGGATATTGCCCCCAACCAACCCGACATCTACGCCAATCTCGGCGCGGCCTACTACGACAAGGGCGATTACCAGCGGGCGCTGATTGAGTTCAACCGGGCGCTGCACCTTAACCCCCATGAACCGTGCTACCAAGACTGGTGCGCGACACTCCGGCGGCTGGTCGGTCAAGACGTATAGGGTTGGCTCACCGCCGAGAATCTAGGCCAACCTGACGATTCAGGACGGTCTTTTTGCGCCCATCTGCGCTATACTCCCCCGTTAAGTGAGTGGTAGGTTTCTTTGGAAAGTCGCTGGGGGGCGGTCTGCCGATGACCCATGTGTTTGTGAGCTACAGCCGGGCGGATGCCGTGTTTGCGAAGGCGTTCGTCGAGATGCTGCGCGAAGACCTGCTGCCAGAGCCGGAACATTTCACATGGTACGACGGGCGGCTGCGCGGGGGACAAGACTGGTGGGACGAAATCCTGCGCCAAATCGCTCGTGCCGACATTTTCATTTACCTGATGTCGGGGACCTCGGTGCAGTCGGAGTACTGCAAGGCGGAATTTAAAGAGGCGTGGCGACTGCGGAAGCACGTCCTGACCGTCCAGATTACGCCGGACATCCGCTACCCCGACACGCTCAAGCGCATCCAGTACGTCAATATGTGCGGCGGCGTGGGCGATGGGCAAGGCGTCCGGGCGCTGGTGCGGGCGCTGCGCCACCTCGAAGCGCAAGTCTCTGATACGCCGCCCAGCCCGCGCACCCTCGCGGTTACGCCGCTGCCCGGCCTCGACCCGACCCACACCATCGAGACTGAGGACGACCGCGAGACCCAACCGATTAAGCCGTTCGACTATGAAGAACACGACCGGCGCGAATCTGAGCGCCTGTGCCACCGCGCCGAGGAACACAACCATCGGGGCAATTTTGAATTAGCGGCCATCGACGCCCGCGAGGCCATCCGCCTGAACCCCAAAAATATTAAGGCCTATATTGAACTGGGCTATGCCTATGACGAACAAGGCGATTATGACCGCGCCATCCAAGAGTTCCACAAGGCGCGGGATCTCAACCCCGACTCGCCAGAGGTCTATGCCAACCTCGGCGTGACGTATTACAACAAGGCCGATTATTTGCAGGCGCTTAAAAATTTCAACCGCGCCATCCGCCTCAGCCCAGATGACCCGCGCTACCGCGAATGGCAGAGCATCGTCCTGCGCTCACTGGGGCTTTATACCGAGATTTAGCCAATCAGAACCACTTGAACCGAGACCGGCCCATGTGCGCCGAGGATGAGTTCTTGGCCGATGTCGGCGGTGCGGCTGCTGCCGGTAATCACAACGACGTTGGCCGACTGGCGGAAGCTGACCGCGCCGTCTGGCTGGGCGCGCAGGCGCTCGAAATAGGCTTCAAGGTCAGGGATAATCTGAGCGGCACGCACGACCGCGACGTGTACGGGCGGGAGCAGGCTGGCCGCCCTACTCCGCCCCGCGCCGCTGCTGACCACCAGCGAACCCGTCACCGCCAGCGCCACCTCGACACCGGTAATCCCGACGCGGACGCCGCCGTCCTTGGGGTCAGTGACGCGCACACCGCTTCCCGTCAACGCTGATTCAAGGCCGGACAGCCCAATTTGGTCGAAATCCCACGCCATGACGGTGCTATCGTCCCCGATTAGCGCCATGATTTGAGCGACTGCCGCCACGTCGTCATCCACCGGGCAAATTTTGACCGAGACCAACTCAGCCTGTTTGATGAAGCGCGCCTTCAAGCCTTCCGGCGACGGGTCTACATCGGGCGTGACGCGCAGCCGCTCCCCGATGGGCGGGACATCGGTAAATGGGGTTTGGGCGGCGCGCAGTTTGGCAAGGATTTTGTCGCGAGCGCTCATGACGGTTTATCCTTTTGTTTTTGGCGTTCTGCCCAGCGCTGATGGAACGATTTCGGCGCAAAGGCGGGGAAGTCGCGGTGTTTGGTCCAACCCGCCAGCGGCCCCGGCAGCCGCTGACCGATGAATCGCTGTCCGAGCCGAGCCGCTGTGCCGCCCAGCCCAAACAATAACGGCGACCGGTTACCAAGCGCCCAGAATTTGATGCCCAAGCCCCAGATGCGCCCGGCCTCGCCCTGTTCCACCGCGTCGCGCCGCAAATCGAGCAGCATCTGCGGCAGGTCAATATCAACTGGGCAGGCCGCCTTACACGCCCCGCACAGGCTGGACGCATAGGGCAGCGGCGAGGCATTTTCTAGCCCCGTCAGCAGCGGAGTCAGGACCGCCCCAATCGGGCCGCCGTAGACCCAACCATAGGCGTGGCCGCCAGTCGAACGGTAGACCGGGCAGACGTTTTGGCACGCCCCGCAGCGCACACATGACAGCACCGCCGCGTATTCGGTCGCGTAAATGTCGCTGCGCCCGTTATCGACCAACACCACGTAGACATGGCTGGGGCCGTCTGGCTCGTCGGGACGGCGCGGGCCGTTGAGCATCTGGGTATACACCGTCAGGAGCTGCCCTGTCCCGCTGCGCGTGAGCGTCTGGGTGAGCGTGGCGTAGTCCTCGAACGTCTCGACAAGTTTTTCAATCCCGACCAGCGCGACATGCACATCGGGGAGGGTGGTGCATAAGCGCCCGTTGCCCTCGTTGGTGACGAGGCAAAGCGTCCCGCTTTCGGCGATGATGAAGTTCCCGCCGCTGATGCCCATGTCGGCGCTGAGAAACTCGGCGCGCAGTTTCTCGCGGGCGAACGCGACCATCTCACCCGCGTCGTCGGTTGGGGTCATGCCCATCTGCCCGACGAACAGGTCGCGGATACTGGCTTTGGTCTTGTGGATAATCGGTGCAATCACATGGCTGGGGTGGTCGCCGCTGAGCTGGACAATCCACTCGCCGAGGTCGGTCTCAACCACCTGCACGCCTGCCGCTTCCAGCGCGCCGTTCAGCCCGATTTCCTCGCTCAACATCGATTTTGATTTGATGGCCTTCTTGAGCGCGTGTTTTTCAGCAATCGCCCGGACGTGCGCGTTGGCTTCCGCCGCGTCCGCCGCCCACAAGACGGTCACACCATTGGCGGTTAGGTTCGCTTCAGCCTGTTCCAACAGGTCGGGCAGTTTGCGGAGGGCGCGGCGCTTGGCCTCCGCCCCCTGCTGACGCAAACCCTCGCCGTGCGCCTCGCCCGCCGCGTACATCGACGCGACTCGGCGCGCCGCCGCATTGCCCGTGCCGAACACCACCGCCGAGCGCATGGTCTTGTCTAAGACGGCCACCTCGCTCAGCGCGACAAAGTTGTTAGACCGGTTATTCATCGGATTTCTACGCCTCCCTGTCTGTTTTGAGGCCGTCGGCCAGCACGTCAGCGAGGTGGCGAACACGCTTGACCGACCCCGCCCGACTCAGGCCGCCGTTCATCTGAGTCAAACAGCTCGCGTCGCCGGTGATGATGGTGTCCGCGCCGCTGGACTCGATGAAACTAACCTTGCGCTCCAACATCGCGCCAGACACGTCGGCCATTTTGACCGCGAACAAGCCGCCGAAGCCGCAGTTCGACGTGGGAGAGCAGCGCCCGCGCCTGTGTCTTGAGCTTGAGCAGGCGCAGGCCGTGGCAAGCGTCATGGACGGCGACGGTCTGTTTTTTCGGCAGCCGTGCGCCGAGGTCGGTCACGCCCAGCCCATCCACCAGATATTCGCTGAACTCCCATGTGATGGCGGCGGCACGCTCTGCCCGTGGTTGCCATTCGGGGTCATCGGCAAACAGCGCGGGGTAATCGTGGCGGACGAGCGCCGCACAGCTCCCCGACGGCGTGACAATGACCTGTGCGCCGTCGAACGCGCGCAAGAACTGTTTAGCGACTGACCGCGCATCATCGCGGTAGCCGCTGTTGAAAGCGGGCTGGCCGCAGCAAGTCTGTGCGGCGGGGAAATCGACCGATACGCCCAGATGCTCCAACACCTCGACCACCGACATGCCGGTATCCGGGTAAATCATGTCTACGATGCAGGTTACAAATAACGAGACGGGCTTGCCCGCCGGTGACTCACGCACGGGGAGCGACATAAGTTTCGCTGCTTTCGTTTATTTACGTTTACTTGCGTCTTTTGCCAGACGAGTATAGCGCAGCGGGCGGCGGAGTCAAAAAGTGGAACTTTTACAACGGGGCTGACGTATCTGTAGGTGGATTAGCCATGCCTAAAAATTCAACCTTTGCAAGTTCAATAGGGACACGCTATCCTTACGAACAGTTCACATCAACTTAAATCAAACTCAATTCTAACAATTAAAAGCAATGTGACGTTATGTAAAGTTTGTCTAAGGATTAAAATCTTTATCATAGCGCCCACAATTCTTCATGTATGATTGAAGAATTGGCGGAATATCTCCTTCACAGCTTACCTTTACTCCCCAAAATCCAGCCAAAGCCAGACAGCCCCACCCCTTATCTGGGCAGGCTTGGTGTTACCCCCAAAAGCGGGCGGCACGGACGATAGGACTATTGAAATAGCATGAAGTCTGCCGCATTTTAATTGTTCATTGTTGAGTCGATTGTTAAGCCTGATGACCATCAGCCCATGCCACAAAGTGGTAGCTGGTAGGAGGGCATTTCATAACCGCTCAAACAAATCAAAAGGATGGGTGACCCCACCATGCCAGCACAGACCAACAACACATTAGCCAACAACAAACCCGAACTGCCAACCTTCATCGACCTGCTCGCCCAC
>JALONW010000015.1 GCA_025454725.1 Anaerolineae bacterium | reverse complement strand
CGGCCTGAACAAGACCGAGGTCGAGAAAATGGTCAAGGACGCCGAGGCGCACGCCGCCGAGGATGCCAAGCGCCGTGAACAGGTGCAGACCATGAACGAAGCTGACAGCATCGTCTTCACCGCCGAGAAGCTCCTGCGCGAACACGGCGATAAGCTGCCGGAAGACGCCAAGAAGCAGACCCAAGAGAAGATTGATGCGGTCAACAAGGCCAAGTCGGAAGAAAACTTCGACGCGGTAAAGACCACCAGCGAGGCGCTGGCCTCCTACATCCAGCAGTTGGGCGCGCAGATGTACCAGCAGCCCGCCGCTGGCGCAGCCCCCGATGCTGCGAACGGTGCCGACGGCGCCGGCAACAAGGACAAAAAAGACGGCGAGGACGTGGTGGGCCGCGTGGCGGGAGGGGGTCTTGTGTTTTATAGGGGCGCGTAAAATGCGCCCGGATGAGGAAAGAACCCCAACCCATGGCCCGTGATTACTATGAAGTCCTCGGCGTGCCGCGCAGCGCCAGCAAAGACGACATCAAAAAATCGTTCCGCAACCTCGCACGCCAGCTCCACCCAGACGTAAACAGCGCCCCCGACGCCGAGACCAAGTTCAAGGAAATTAACGAGGCCTACAGCGTCCTTAACGATGACGAGCAGCGCGCCCGCTACGACCGCTTCGGCCACGCCGGGGTTAACGGCGCGGGTCAGGGTGGGTTCGGCGGCTTCGGTGGCAGTGCCGGTGGTCAGGGTTTCGGCAGCTTCGAGGAAATCTTCGAGGAATTCTTCGCAGGCTTCACCGGGCAGCGCGGCGGTGGTCAGGGTCGTCAGCGCACCGGCCCCCGCCCCGGCGGTGATGTCATGGCCGAGGTGACGCTGGAATTCTCCGAGGCTGTCACTGGCGCAGAAATCCCCATCGAATTTGAGCGTTTCGACTCATGTGAAACCTGTAACAGCAGCGGCGCAGCGCCCGGCACCACCCCCGTGACCTGTTCGCAGTGCAACGGCGCGGGTACGGTGCGTCAGGTGCGCCAGACGTTTATCGGCTCGGTCGTCCAAGAGACGGCCTGCCCGCGCTGCGGCGGCATGGGGACGACCATAGAACAGCGCTGCAAGACCTGCGACGGCGCAGGCCGCACCCG
Organism: Anaerolineae bacterium; assembly: GCA_025454725.1. Lineage (GTDB taxonomy): Bacteria > Chloroflexota > Anaerolineae > Aggregatilineales > Phototrophicaceae > Flexicrinis. The sequence continues at coordinate 21,128 of JALONW010000015.1, read as the reverse complement.
CAAACGCGTCCAGAAGACCATCAACGTCCCCGGCGGCGTGCGCGACGGCCTCGAAATCCAGTATGCGCGTGAGGGCAGTGTCGGGGAGCGCGGCGGCCCACGCGGCACGCTGGGTGTGAGAATCCGCGTCCGTCCGCACGAGTATTTCGAGCGCCGCGAATATGACGTGCTGTACACCCTCGTCCTCAACGTCGCTCAGGCGGTGCTGGGCGATAAGGTCATCGTCCCGACCGTGGACGGCGATGTTGAGGTCACAGTCCAGCCCGGCACGCAGTCGGGCAAGCTGATGCGCCTAAAGCAAAAAGGCTTTCCGCGCCTGATGACCAACGGCCAGACCTCCGGGCGTGGCGACCAGCTCATCACCATCATGGTGGACATCCCCAGCAAGCTGACCGACGAGCAGCGCAAGCTGTTCGAGAAGCTGGCCGAGTCATTTGGGCAAAACGTCCGCCCCATCGCGCCCAAGGGCTTCTTCGACAAGATGCGCGAGCTGTTCAACGGCGAGTAAGGTAGCTATAGGCTATTAAAAGCGCCCCTTTCCATATTGGAAGGGGGCGCTTTTTCATGTCTAGCTTTCAGGCTTACGCCAGTGCCTTACGGCGCGCCAACGGTCAGGCTGAAGTTGTCGACAAACATCTTCCCACCCGTGCGGTTGTAGGTGACACGTACACGCACGTTGCCGATGGCGTTAGGGTCAACCACCGGCGAACTGGTAGCGGCGTATTCCTGCCACACGCCACCAGTCGCAGTGATGGGTGTGCGGTAGCGCACCCAAGTGCCGTTCTCACGCACCATCAGGACGAGGTTGGCCTGCGGGCTGCCGTTCACCTTAACCCGAACACTGGCGCGGAGAGCTTGCCCCGCGTTGATGGTGAAAGCATCGCGGCTCACGACCTGCTGGACGAACGAGGCCTCACCCGGTACACCGACAAAGCGGAAGTAACAAACCCCCTCAAACGGCGCTTGCACTGCATTGTTGCAAACGCGCTTGTCCTTGGTAGGGTTGATCACAGTCCACGGAGCATTACCGTCCTCGAAGCCGGGATTGGTGAGCAGGTTGCCCGCCACTGGGTTCTGGACGCTCAATGGAACGTTCACGCTCTGACCATCCGGGTTGGTGATGGTCAGGGTGGTGTTGCCGGGGGTCGCGCCCGTGGTGTCGAACGTAACGAGCAGTTGGGTTGGGCTGATGACCTGAACACTGCTCACAACCACACCCAGCCCACCGACTGCCGCACCAATCTGGGCACCACAAGTCGGATCAATACGTGTGGGATTGGGCGTGTAGAAGCCCTCACCGTTGGGGGCGAAACCGACGATGCTGGCCGGTGCGGCTGAATTCCCAGTCGTCAGGTTAACGCCTTGGTTCACACTAGGCGGCGGCGGCGCGAGGATTTTGGCAGCGCGGACGGCGTAGCTGTTGAGCGACTGGTTATACTGCTGGATGGTCCAGAAGGTCATATCGTCGCACGGGTCGATGCTGGTGAAGCTGTAATCGCCCCACCGGCGGCCAGAGCCACCACCTGTATCGTTAGGCGGGTTGTAGTTGCCAGCACCCGCTTGGTAAATGTTGACCGCCGAGGTCGTGTTGGTCGGGTCAGTGGCAAGTCGTGTGACATAGGCCGCACTGGGAGCTGTCCTACGACCAGCGGCTGTAAATCCAATCAATGCGTGGTTCTGTCCATTCACATTGACCGAAGGCATAGAGTAGAAATCAGGGCGATTACGGCCATCAAAGACCGTCCCAGCTTGCAGCAAGGTCGGTGCGCCAGACAGATTGCCGAGCTGGTACCAACGGATACCGTTGCGGACGCCCGGCTCACCACTGTCGCGCCCCTGCCCAGCGCTGTTTACGCTGATGGCGTGCGCGGTCCAGAGTGTGCCGTTACGGATGACGGCCATCATCAGACGGTCGTCGATGGCATCGAGATTGCCATTTGCGCCGAGGTTGTTGCCAAGGTGCGGCGAGGTGTTGGGGAACGATGTACGCGGCACGTTGATGTTAATCGGTGCAGACAGCGACGGGTTAGCAGTATTGGCATTGCTGACGCGGTACATGACCAGCTTGCTGAAGTCAAAGAGGTCCACGCCAATCACGTAGCCGACCGTCGTGTTCGGGTTGAGGTTATCGACACCCTGTGGGGTGTACGCGCCGGGCTGGTTGAGGGTAGCGAGGTTGCGGAACGCGCGGACAAACGTCTGATCCGACCCACCGCCGTCCGTGTCAATGAGGTTCGAGTCCGAATCATCCACAAACTGCTTGCGGACGACGAACAACGCCGTGCTGGTGAAGCTAAGGAATGGCCCACAGAAGTAGTTGCCACCGATGTACAGCGCGTTGTTGTCCAGACCCAGCGTGGGGTAGTCGAACAAGCAGTTACCATTACCGGGGTTGGGAGCCAATTGGTTTTGGAAATAGTAGTACGACCAGACGGTCCCACCCGTAATAGTCGGACCGTCGCTGACAGCGATCATCACTCGGTTATCGACTTCCGAGTCTGGCACATCGATCATGACGATGTACCAGCGTTGGGTATATACGTCATAGCGCACACGGGGATCGGTGGTGAACACGAAAGACCCCACCGACATCACTGGCGCGAAGAACACGTCTGAGTCAACGTTCAGCGCGCCAAGCGCCCCGGTGTTCTTATCGAACACACGGAAACGTCCGTTAAGCGTGACCAGATACTGGGTCGGGCCGACCGCACCCATTGTGTCGGGAGGGAAGGCATTGGTGTTCGAGAGCGTGGCTGCCTCAAAGTTGAGGACGGGCGTCAGCGGTGAACGCGACACATACGGCAGCGGGAAGCCCAGCAGACTGCCATCTGGGCTGGCAACCGGCAGCTCATCCAGTGAGTTAGGGTTGAAGCGGCGGAACTCGGCGCTGCGCTCCACCTTAACGCGGAGAGGCTGCGGCCCACGCAGTGCGGACTCGGCCATAATCTGGTCAGTAGTGCGGCGGATAACGCCCTCGGATTGGGCTTGGCTCTCGGTTGCGCTGACGCTGACAGCCAAAGCCACCAGCATGACCAGCGCGAGAACATTCAGAATACGGTTCAACTTCATAACAGCGCGTATCTCCCTTGACGGTTCGAACGGACCGGTTCTATCAGATAGAACGGCGGTAAACGATGACAGCGGCGACCACGGCGGCAGCCACCAAAACGACCAATAGGAAAGGTAGCAAGGGAGAAGAGGGTTGCTCTGCGCCCTCCAACGTCGGGCGGCGTCCCGGTGCAGGCTGCATCCGGGGCGTGGCATCAACCAGCGGGGCGGCCTGTTGTGTCGCCATAATCTCATCGGTCGTAAGCTGCTGTACCCCACCCGGTGTTGGGGTCGGAACCTGCGCAACAATGACCGACAAGCCCCCCAAAAATACAGCCAGCAAACCGACTAGCATGATTTTCCCCCACAGGAAGCCCATAAAAGTCCTTTCCTATTTGTTATCATGCTATATCATGACACCCATCTGCACAACCATTAGGACGTTTGAATTTTGTTTAGCAGAACCCTCTTGATACCCTTTGGGGTGGGTGCGCTGGCATTGATTGTACTACCAGCCATCGTCACAGTCATACTGGCCTTCACCCTCTATGACGCCCAGACCGCCCCAATATGGCGTGGTAACCAAAACTTCATCGACCTATTCGTCATTGACCCCATCTTCCCCATCGCGGCGCGCAACACGCTCATCTTCACGGCAGTCGCCACCCCACTGCGCGTGCTGGGGGCATTGGGGCTGGCGCTGCTGCTCTCCCCAGAACGGCGCGGGGCGCGGCTGTACCGTTCGGGCGCGTTCCTGCCTGCCATCGTCCCAGAAATCGCCTATGCGCTGGCATGGGTATGGGTACTGAACCCAGTCTACGGTCCGCTTAACCAGATTCTTGGCGCGTTCGGCCTGCCCCAGCCTGCTTGGTTGGGGTCGCCCGATACAGCGCTGTCCGGCTTGGTGCTGGCAGGGGCATTCCAGCTCGGTGAGGGGATGGTCATCCTCATCGCCGGGCTAAAGGCCGTACCCAACGACCTCTACCGCGCCGCCTCAGTAGATGGGGCGGGACGATGGGCGCGCTTTTGGCGCATCACCCTACCCCTCATCCAGCCATGGCTGGCCGTCCTACTCATCCGTGACCTGCTGTGGGCGGCACAGGGGACGTTTACCCTCACCCGCGTGATGACTCTGGGCGGCCCCTACTACTCGACACTGCTGATGCCTCTGTACATCTACGAGGAAGCCTTCGACCGCTTCCGATTCGGGCTGGGAGCGGCAGCCACCGTCCTCTTGGTGATGGCAGCGGCGGCGGCCACCGTCCTCGCGTTCATCGCGCTGCGCGGCTGGGGGTTCGATGATGAAGCCTAGACACAATCCGGTCTGGGGCTGGCTCTATCACCTGACGGCAATCACCGTGGTTGGGAGCGGACTGCTCATTCTTGTGTTCATGGTCAGCACCTCGCTGCGAGCGCCGGGAAGCATCCCACCGCCCGTTCTCCAGCTCATCCCCGATAATCCGTCGCTGGCCGCCTATGCGAGGGCGTTTAGTGACCTTCCATTGGCACGCTACCTGTTCAACTCGGCGGTTATCGTGGGAATCGCCGTCCCGTTGACGCTGGTGTTTGCGTCGTGGGCGGCGCTGGCGATTGCCGGGATGGGGCGGCGCGGATGGCGGATATGGTTATATGCGCTCGTCGCACTGATGATTTTCCCGGCCAGCGCGTTCTGGCTGGCGCGCTATGTACTGTTCGCTCAGATTGGCTTTATTGACACGGTATGGCCGCTGGTTGCGCCCGCGCTGATTGGCGCAAACCCGCTGTACGTTCTAATTCTCGCGTGGGCGTTTAAGCGCATTCCGCGTGAACTTTGGGAAAGCGCCCGGCTGGACGGTGCGGGGACGCTGGTGCTGTGGTCAGAGGTCGGGCTACCGCTGGTCAGGCCAGCGCTGGGAGCGGTGGCGGTACTGGCCTTCGCGCAGTTCTGGGGTGATTTCATCTCGCCTGCGCTGTACCTCCGCACCGACACCCGTATGACCGCCCCGATTGCTCTGCAAGCGCTCATCCAGTACGACCGGACACAGTGGCCGGTGCTGACGGCCACGGCGGTCGTCCTGACTCTGCCGAGCGTTCTGTTATTCTTGTGGGTGCAGCGCACCGCGTGGAATCCCGGCAAAATCTATGAGAGGGTGGAGGCATAAAAAATCGATGTTGAACCGCAGATGGCTGATGATTGGGGTGGTGTGGCTGGTGGGCGTGGTCGCGCTGCTGCTCATCCAAGGGGACGGCTCCGGCGCGCAGGTTTCTTTCATGATTTTCGGCGACCCCGCCGAAATCGCCGCTTATGAGGGGTTGGTGGCCGCTTTTCACGAGCAGCACCCTGACACCCGCGTCGAACTCATCAAAGTGGCCGACCAAGCCGACTATCGGGCGCGGCTGGCCGCCGATTTCGCGGGGGGGACGCCGCCAGACGTGATGCTCATCAACTACCGGCGCATGGCGCAGTTCGCCGACGCCGGGGTCTTAGAGGCGCTGCAACCCTATGTTGAGGCCAGCAGCGTGATTAACCTTGACGAGTTCTACGAGAACAGCATCGAACCGTTCTACTGGGATGGCGTGCTTCAGTGCATCCCTCAAAACTTGAGCAGCCTCGTCGTGTTCTACAACCGCGACCTGTTCGATGTGGCGGGCATCCCCTACCCTCAAATGGGCTGGACATGGGATGACTTCCTCGCCACCGCCGAGGCGCTGACCATCGACGCCGACGGGGACGGTACGCCGGAGCAGTATGGCCTCGGCATCGAACCCTCCATGATTCGGCTAATGCCGTTCATCTGGGGAAACGGTGGCGATGTGGTCGATTTCTATGAGCAGCCTACCGGCCTGACGATGTTCCGCGAGGACGCAGTGACGGCTTACCTGTGGTTCGTCGCCCTCAGCACCGAACATGGGGTCGTCCCCAACCGGGTGCAAGAACAAGCGCAAGACAGCGAAAATCGCTTCATGAACGGAACGACCGCCATGTTCCTCAACAGTCGCCGCGGCGTCCCTACCTACCGAGGCATCACTGGATTCACATGGGATGCCGCCGCGCTGCCGGTCGGGCCAGCAGGTCCAATGGGCATCTTACACGCCGATGCGTACTGTATGGCTGCCGCCGCCAAAGACAAATCCGCCGCATGGCGCTTCATCGAATTCGCCAACTCGATCGAAGGTCAGACGCTGGTGGCGCGCTCTGGCCGCACCGTGCCGTCATTGCGGGCGGTGGCCGAATCACCCGCGTTCTTAGACCCAAATGCCGCGCCCGCCAACAGTCGCGTCTTCCTCGACACCATTCCAGCCATCCGTGCCCTGCCCCGCATGGTCTACTGGGTCGATATTGAACTGATTTTCAGCGAAGAAATTGAGCGCGCCTTCTACGGCGAGGCCGAGCCGCTGGAGGCGCTGCGCGTGGCTGGCCGCCGCGCCATCGAGTATATGGAACTTGAGGTGCTGCGCTGGCGCGGGCCATAACAACTTTGTGAGGTTTTTCGGGTGATTTCGGCCTGCGCGTTTCGGCATTTAGCATACACTCATCTGTACTACTGTATTCAACCTGTGTTCACAGTCCAGATGAAGGGTATTCACCATGTCATTCGCATTACCAACGAAACGGGGTCTAGGCCAGCGGGCGGTCGTCATCGGCGGAAGCATCGCCGGGTTATCGGCGGCCCGTGCGCTCTCTCCACACTTTGATGAGGTCGTGGTGGTTGAACGGGGCGATTACCCCCAGACCAGCGCGCCGCGCAAGGCCACGCCACAGGGCAACCACGTCCACGCGCTGCTCAAAAGCGGCGAAGAGGCGCTGGAAACATTGTTCCCCGGCCTCAAACAGACCCTCATCGACAACGGCGCACAACAGGTCGATTTCAGCGGAGATGTCCACTGGTTCCACCACGGCCAGTGGAAGATGCGCTATGACAGCGGCTTTAAGGTCATGGTACAGACCCGCCCGCTGGTCGAGTGGGCGCTGCGTGGGCGCCTCGACCGCCTCGCCAACATCAAGGTCTACAGCAGCCACGAGGTCGGTGCGCTGCTCACCACCGCCGACCACAGCACCATCACCGGCGTCACGCTCCACGCGATGGATGACCGCGCCGCGACCACCGACCTAACCGCCGACCTCGTGGTCGAAGCGACCGGGCGCGGTTCCAAGCTCCCGCAGTGGCTGGAGGCGTTGGGCTACAGCGCGCCGCCCGAAACGCGCCTCAACATTGGCCTAGGCTACAGCAGCCGCCTATACCAAGCCCCCGACGACCTGCCGAGCGATTGGCGCATCGTCCTGCTCAATCCACAGAGTCCGACGGTGCTGCGCGCTGGCTATATTTTCCCGGTGGAAGGCAACCGCTGGCTGGTGACGTTGGGCGGCTACTCTGGCGATGCCCCGCCCAGCGACCATGACGGGTTTATGGCGTTTGCCAAAGACCTCGCCCAGCCTGTCATTTATGAGTGGCTCCAGAAGCTCATCCCTATCGGTGAAATCAAGTCCTACGCCGTGCCAGATACCGTTCGCCGTCACTACGAAAAATTGTCGCGCCTGCCCAAAGGGATTGTGGCACTGGGCGACGCTTTCTGTGTGTTCGACCCGGTGTTTGGGCAAGGGATGAGCACCGCCGCGAAGGCCGCGCTTGCCCTCTGCCAACAGCTTGACCGCGAGACCCCGGAAACGGTGGGGACGCTGGCGCAGCGCTACCACAAAAAGGTCGCCCATATCGTCAATGGGCCGTGGATGCTGGCGACCAGCGAGGATTTCCGCTACCCCAAGACCGTCGGCCCCAAACCCATCGGCCTGCCTGTCCTGCACTGGTACTCCGGCCACATCTTCGCGTTGTCCGCCAGCGACCGCGAGGTGTTCGAGACCTTCCGTCAGGTAATGCACCTGCTGACCGGCATTGAAGCGCTGTTCAAGCCCAGCATCGTCCTCAAGGTACTGCGTCATTCGTTCAGCCGCACCTGAGCCCAGCGCCACGCAACAAAAAATCCCCGGCTTGCGCTGGGGATTGTTGGGGACAGGGTTTACAGGTTGCTTGCCTGTCAGGCTTTCGGCTGCCTTAGAGCGTCATCTCACGGGGAAAGGTGTCTCGCCCCGGTCAACGTCCTCGGTCTACAGCTTCTTGACGTTTACTGCGGACGGACCCTTGGGACCGTTTTCAATCTGGAACTCCACACGGTCGCCCTCAGCGAGGCTGCGGAAGCCGGTCGCCACGATAGCCGTCTGGTGGACAAAAACGTCCTTGTTGCCATTCTCCGGGGTGATGAAGCCAAACCCCTTTTGGTCATTAAACCACTTGACCGTACCCTTGAGTAACTCTGCCATACTGCTTGGAACTCCTGAAACCAACACATGGAGCAGATTAGCCTACAGCAACAACGCTATCAAACGGTGCTAACCTGTCTTTGGTTTCTAGGTTAGAAGGTAATCCACAATGGAAGGATTGTCAAGTGCCGGGGTGTTTTTTGGTGGCGTTTCACCCTGTTCCATCAACAAAACACCCCAACCTGTGGGGGCTGGGGTGTCAGGGTGGGCAGGGTTTACTAGCGCGCTGCGATGAACGACCAGAAGCGGATGCTGGTCGGCGGCAGGCCGGTGAACGTCACCTCATGCACCTTACCCTCTTGCTCATCTGGCCCAATGAGGATTTGGAACTCACCCGACGGCAGTGCATACAGCACCGTGCGCCCCAGCGAGCCGAGGCGAACAGTCGTGCGGGGGGGGGTCTCTAGGTAGGGCGCGAACAACTCATAGTCATAGTCGCCGCGCAGGATGCCCTTGCTGTCTGCGCCGATGTCATAGACGCGGATGGTCGGCTGGCGGTCAGCGTTGCGCCCGACATACAGTGCTGAAATAAGGTCACCATGGAACAGGTTGATGCGCCCATCAAACCCAAAAATCCCTGCTCTGGTCCCGCCGCCCAAGAAGGTGATGGTTCCATCGCAGCCGAAACGGTAGATACCCGACGAGGCGTTGCCCGAGACCACCTCAAGGTCGGCGTAGCTGATTGCCCCGCCAAATACGAACGAAAAGGCGACCGGCTGGTCGGCAAGGTAATCCCATGTATCAGACACCGAGGTGCCATTACTGCCGACCGCCCGCACCTCGGACGTAACCGGGGTAACATCGTTGATAACCACCCCGCCCGCGTCGAACACCGTCACGGCGAGGCTGCCCTCAAGTTGAGCGCCGCTGCAAAAAGTAAACGAAGTTTGGCTAACCTCAATCGTGGCGGCGGTCTGCGCTTGGAGGCTGCCCGCCCCAAACACACCGATGATCAGTGTAAGGCATAAAGTAATGGCGGTTTTGAGCTTCATAGCAGTAGCAAGGACCCCCTGATGAGGTGAATGGCGGATGATAGAGTCTTTCAATTGTACCATTCATCTTACAACACAAATTCGTTACAGGCAAATACGTTTCAAACCATTTTGGCGTTTATGGGCAAAATTGGTCTACAACCGTGTAACAAAATTGTACGGCAGGTATGGGGAATGTAACGCTGTGTTGAGGCTTAAAACAGGGGTGTATGGGTTAAAATGAAGCACCATACTCCTACACGCAAGGCTGTGTATCCCCCATGATTCTCCCTACCCACCCCACAACCGCCCCCAAACGGATTCTAATCGTAGACGACAACCCTGACCTGCTGACAATCTTCTCGGTCGGATTAGAGGATGAAGCGTTCGACATCCATACGGCGGTGGATGGGGTGGATGCAATGGACAAGATCCGCGAGGTTTGCCCAGACGTGCTGATCCTTGACGTGAACATGCCGCGCATGGACGGCCTTGAGGTGCTGTCGGCGCTGCGAAACACCCCGGAATACCAGCACCTCAAGATCATCCTTATCACCGGCGACAGCACCGTCCCGGGCTTCCCAGAAAGCGGCGCTGCTGACCTCGTGCTGTCCAAGCCGGTCAGCGTGATGGAGCTGGCGCAGCTCACCCGCCGCTTGGCGGGCTGATGACAGCCTACCGCCGCTGTTGGCGCGGTCTCTCCTGTAAGAGGTCAGACAACGAGACATCTTCACCATCCGCCTCCATCTCCTCGATGAGGCGGTTTTTGAGCGCTCGTTTCTCGTCCTCGTCCATCAGCTCCAGCAGCAGACGGGTGCGCTGGTCGGGCTGGTCGGCAGTATTTTTCGGCTTGTGGGTCTCGTGTGCCGAGCGGGTGACTTCGGCGGGCGTAGAGACGACATCGCGCCCCAAGAACCACACCGCGACCGTCGTCAAGAGGGCCGCGCCCGCCAACAGGCCAGTGATGATCTCATCGCTGAAGGTGCTTTCATCACCCAAACCAGAGATACCAATGGCGATACCAATCCCCAGCCAAATGAACATCGTCGCCGATACGCGCTTGTCCCAGTTTTCCATTATTTACTCATCCCCTTGAATTGTGGATTTCCCTTAAATGATATGCAGATTATATATACCGTCTGCCAGACGTTGATGTTGCGCCTAACACCCAACAGTTTAGTACATTCCTACCACTTTTGGCCGAATCGGTCGTGCAACGCCCCCAAAGCGTCGGGTTATCAGGTATGATAACGTGCTGTCCGTTTGTTATGTGCTAAACACACTGAAGGATGCCCATATGCGTAACCGCATGATCCTACTCCTCACTTTATCCCTGACTCTGATCCTCACTGGCGCATTGACCGCCTCCGCACAGGGCGGCGACCTCGCGTTCGTCCGCATCGGCCATTTCGTCGGCGACGCCCCGGCGGTCGATGTCTACCTCAACGGCGAACTAAGCGATGTCCAAGACCTGACACTGGGTGATGTCACCCCGTGGATCGCTGTCCCCGCTGGCACCTACTCAGCGGCGATCACCGTCGCTGACGCACCGCTGGCGAACGCCGTCGCTACCCTCGATGGTGTACTGCTCGAGCCGGGTGACTGGGCGACCATCTCGGCCATTGGCTCGCTTGCCGAGAACTCGCTGGCGCTGCAACCCGCCATTGAGGACTACGACACCCCCATCGCCGACGGCGTGACCCGCGTCAACGTCTTCCACGCCATTGAAGGCATGTCGGGCATCGACCTCGTGCGCCGTGGCGCGTCGATGATCGACACTATCGCCTACCCGAACCAGAACCTCGGCAACGATGGCCTCGGCAGCGTTGAGCTGGCGTCAGATACCATTGACCTCGCCATTGCCGCCGCTGGCCGCCCGACCGCTGTCATCGTCACGTTGCCGCAGGTCGAACTGCTGGACGGCCACTATGTGTCGCTGTTCGTTTACGGCACGCTGGACGCCCCCCTCTACTCGATCCAGACCGTCAGCCCGGCGGAAGCCACGTTGGTGCGCTCTGGCAACCCGCTGACCACTGAGACCATTGTCGTTGACCCAGCAGTCGATCAGCCCGCCGCGACCGTCGAAGCCAGCGGCACGGCAGCCTTCATCCGCGTCGGCCACTTCGGCTCGGACGCCCCGGCGGTCGATGTCTTCCTCAACGGTGAACTGACCAGCGTCCAGAACCTTGAGTACGGCACCGTCACCGACTGGCTGCCTGTTCCGGCTGGCACCTATACCGTCGCGGCCAGCGTCGCGGGAAGCCCGGTCGATAACGCCGTGATGACCCTCGAAGAAGTCGAGCTTGAGGCCGACAGCTGGACGACCATTTCAGCGGTCGGGTCGCTGGGTCAGGACACCCTAAGCTTGACCAGCGCTGAAGAAGACTATGCCACCGTCATCGAAGAGGGTGTCACCCGCGTCAGTGTCTTCCACGCGATGGAAGGTATGTCGGGCATCGACCTCGTGCGCCGTGGTGCGGTCATGATCAGCACCATCGCCTTCCCCGATGCCGCGCTGGGCAACGACGGCCAAGCCAGCGTTGAACTGGCGTCCGGCACGGTCGATCTGGCGATTGCAGCCGCTGGCCGCACCGACGCGGTGATAGTCACCATCCCAGCGGTCGTGCTGGAAGAGAACACATACGTCGCCATCTTCGTCTACGGCTCACTGGAAGCGCCGGAGTACTTGATCAAGGTCGTCGAAGAGGCCGAGATCAACCTGCTGCGCCGCACCAGCTAAGACCGTTTAAACCCTGTTTTACCCACCCCCAATCGGTTCGCCGGTTGGGGTGTTTTTGTGTGACTTTTGTGCGGGAAATCAAACCAGTTTGATGCATCGGTGGATTCAGCGGGTATACTTAACTCATCACTCATCCTCTGTCCGGCCAATCTCTAGAGGGTCTTTATCATGTCCTTCCCGCGCTTATGCCTCCGGCTGCTCCCTGTTTTGCTCGCTGCCTGCGGGTTGGCCGTATCGGTTATCCCTGCTTCCGCCGCACCGGGCGTCACCGTCACCGGGTCGCCCCTCAGCGTCACCGAAGGTGGTGCAACTGACACCTACACCGTCGTCTTGAATGAACTGCCAACTGGGGATGTCACGATTACCCTCACCCCCGGCACGCAGATTACGGTTGGTAGCTCGACCCTCACCTTCACTACCGCCAATTGGAACGCCCCGCAAACTGTTACCGTCACCGCAGTTAACGACACAGTAGTCGAGGGCGTACATTCGGCCACTATCACCCATAGCGCATCCGGTGGCGGTTATACCGGCGTCACCATCGCGGGCGTAACTGTCAACATCACCGACAATGACAACCCAACCGTCACCGTCACTGGCTCACCCCTCAGCGTCACTGAAGGCGGCGCGACCGACATCTATACCGTGGTTTTGGGTGCACAGCCGTCAGCGGCTGTGACCATCACACTCACCTTTGGCACACAAATTACGGTTGGTGGCTCGACACTCACCTTCACTACCGCCAATTGGAACGCCCCGCAAACTGTCACCGTCACCGCAGTTAACGACACGGTAGTCGAGGGCGTACATTCGGCCACCATCACCCATAGCGCATCCGGTGGCGGCTATACCGGCGTCACCATCGCGGGTGTAACTGTCAACATCACCGACAATGACAATCCGACCGTCACAGTCACCGGATCACCCCTCAGCGTCACTGAAGGCGGCGCGACCGACACCTATACCGTGGTTTTGGGTGCACAGCCGTCAGCGGCTGTGACCATCACCCTCACCTTTGGCACACAAATTACGGTTGGTAGCTCGACACTCACCTTCACTACCGCCAATTGGAACGCCCCGCAAACTGTCACCGTCACCGCAGTTAACGACACAGTAGTCGAGGGCGTACATTCGGCCACCATCACCCACAGCGCATCCGGTGGCGGTTATACCGGTGTCACCATCGCGGGCATAACTGTCAACATCACCGACAATGACAATCCGACCGTCACAGTCACCGGCTCACCCCTCAGCGTGACCGAGGGCGGCGCGACCGACACCTATACCGTGGTTTTGACTGCACAGCCGTCAGCTGATGTAACAATTACCCTCACCTCCGGCGCACAGGTCAACGTCGGCAGCACCACATTCACCTTCACTACCGCCAATTGGAACACCCCACAAACCGTCACCGTCACCGCAGTTAACGACGCGGTGGTCGAAGGCGCTCACAGCGACAGCATCACGCACGCGGCCAGCGGCGGGGGCTATACCGGCGTCAGCATCAACAATGTCATCGTCAACATCACTGACGACGACAACCCCAGTGTTACTGTCACCGGCTCACCCCTCAGTGTGACCGAGGGCGGCGCGACGGATACCTATACGGTGGTTTTGGACGCACAGCCGTCGTCAGGCGTGACCATCACCCTCACTCCCGGCGCACAGGTCACGGTTGATGACACCACGCTTGTCTTCACCCCCGCCAACTGGAACATTCCACAAACCGTCACAGTCACCGCATTTGACGACGCGGTGGTAGAGGGCGCACATTCGGCCAACATCACCCACGCAGCGACTGGTGGGGGCTATACCGGCGTCAGCATCAACAATGTCACCGTCAACATCACCGACGACGACCCTCCCAGCGTCACCGTCAGCGGCTCACCTCTCAGCGTCACCGAGGGCGGCGCAGGCGTCACCTATACAGTTGAATTAGGCGCACAGCCATCCGGCAACGTGCGTATTGACCTCACCACATCGGGACAGGTCAGCGTATCGCCGAACCAGCTTAACTTCAACGGCGGCAACTGGGACAGCGCGCAGCTTGTCACGGTCACCGCTGTTGATGATTTGGTGGTAGAAGGCACGCACGCCGACACCATCAGCCACGCGGTCGCTACAGGCCCTTACGCCGGGGTGACGATTGATAATGTGGCCGTGACCATCACCGACAACGACACCGGCTCAGTCATCATCACCCAGAGCGACGGCACAACGGATGTTATAGAAGAAGGCGAGACCAGCGATAGCTATACCGTGGTCTTGGGCGCGCAGCCCGCTGTCGATGTCACCATAACGCTCACCTACGACGCCGAAATCACCGTTTCAACGGACGAACTCACCTTTACCAACGGCAATTGGAACACGGCGCAGACCATCACCGTCACAGCGGTAGATGACTTCATTGACGAAAACCCGTTCGTCAGCGATATCCACACCAGCACCATCACCCATAACGTCGCTGGCGACGCATATACGGGCGTCAACGCCACCAACGTGGTCGTCAATGTCGAGGACAACGACACCGCTGGCCTATCGGTCATCAGCCTGCCACCAGACGGCAATATCATCTATGAGGGCGGCGCGACCGACGGCTTCGACATCAGCCTGACCAGCCAACCGCTGGCCGATGTGGTCTTGGAGGTCGTCGAAACCACCGATTTCACCGCCGCGCCCGCGACTCTGACCTTCACGCCGGGCAATTGGAACATCTACCAGACCGTGGCGCTCGCAGCGGTCGATGATGCACTGTTGGAAGGTACGGAGGTGCAGTCATTCAACCTCGCAGCGTTCAGCGAACCCGGTTATAACGGCATCTTCGTCGGTATCGACCTCACCATCGTCGATAACGAGGTCACGGTGCAGGCGGAGGTGGGCGACGGGGTGAGCGTCGCAGAAGGCAGCACCGTCAGCGACAGCTACACCCTCGCGCTGAACGACAACCCGCCTCAGCCCGTATCGACCACCGTCAGCAGCAGCCAATGTTTGGTCAGCGTGAACGACATCGCCTTTAACCCGTCCGAGCCAATCACCTTCACTGGAACAACACCGGTCACGATCTTCGTGCGGGCAATTGATGATGACATCGCCGAGGGGACACACACCTGCACCCTCAGCCACACCCCAACCACCAGCGCAGACCCATCATACAGCGGTCTACTGGTGCAGAATGTGGTCGGCAGCGTGGCCGACAATGACAACGCGGGCATCACCGTCACCGAAAGCGGCGGTTCGACGGCGCTGACCGAGGGCGGCACGACCGATACCTTCACCGTCGTTCTGACCAGCCAGCCGACCGATACCGTGACAGTCGCCGTCCAGACCGACTCGGACATACAGCCCAGCCCAGTCGGATTGACCTTCAACACCGCCAACTGGAACACCCCGCAACAAGTCACGCTGTCAGCCGTCGATGATTTAATTGTCGAGGGCGCGCACACCAGCATCATCACGCTGGTATTCGATAGCACCGACCCGAACTATGATGAACAAACCCGCGAGGTGACAGCCAGTGTTACGGACAACGACACGGCGGCCATTACCTTCACCGACCAGACCCCCAGCGACCTAGAGGCTGCTGGCACGGTCGTCCGCACCGTCACCATCACCTACAGCGCCACTGGCACGGGTGATTTCGGCCTCGCCGCCGCGCTCATCCTCCCCTTGAACGCCGCCGACGGCACGGCGGATTCGGGTGATTACACGTTCAACACCCCGTCAATCACGTTCGGGACGACCGCGGCGCAGGGCAGCCGACAGGACTACACCTACACGCTGATTGATGACCTGATTTCCGAACCCGACGAGACTTTTACCGTCGCGCTGGGGACACCCAGCAGCGCCAGCACCGCGATGCTGGCGAACATCACCGCCAGCGACAGTCTCGTCCACACCATCACCAACGACGACCTCGCGACGATTGTAGTGGTCGAAAGCGGTGGCTCGACCACCGTGACCGAGGGCGGCATGACCGATAACTACGAGGTCAGTCTCAACACGCTGCCCACCGGCACGGTCACGGTGACGATTACGGCGACCGAAGTCACCACCACGCCGACCACACTGACCTTCACGCCCAGCGACTGGGACCAACCGCAGCAGGTCATCGTCACCGCCATCGACGACCTGTTATCCGAAGGCGCACACACAGGGACCATCATCCACAGTGCCAGCGGAGGCGGATATGATGGCACAACCTTAGATGTTACGGTCAATGTCATCGACAACGACTCTCGCGAGGTGAGCGTCCTCCCGGCGGCGGTTAACGTTTTAGAGGGTGGCAACACCGACCAATATACCCTCACCTTGACCAGCCAACCGACTGCCGATGTCACCTTAAACCTCACCACGTCGCAGGTCACAGTCAGCCCAGCCAGTGTGACCTTCACGACCGCCAATTGGAATACACCACAGACCATCACCGTCACCGCAATTGACGATGCCGTGGTTGAGGGGCAGCACCAAACCCTCATCCAACACGGCATCAGCGGCGGCGGCTACGACGGGGTAAGCGTGCAGAATGTCACCGTTACCATCAACGACAACGACGCGGCGGGCGTGGTCGTCACGACCCTAGACAACCGGGCAGTGGAAGGCGGCAAAGACGCCACCTATACCATCCAGCTCACCAGCCAGCCGACCGACGATGTGGTCGTCACCATCAACAACCCCAGCACTCGACTTAGCTCACCCATCAGTTTGACCATTACCCCTGCGCTGTGGGACAGCCCGCAAACGGTCAACGTCCAAGCAGTCAATAACGGTATATATGATGGGCTGGAGCGCATCACCCTCACCCATACCGTCAGCAGCGCCGACCTCATTTACGATGGGTTCAGCGCGACGGACATGCTCATCCGCGCCTATGACGGGGTGATGGAATTAGCAGTCAACGGCGGTTTCGAGGATGAGGGCGAGACGGACCTGCTGGCCGCTAACTGGAACGGGGTGAACCTCGTCAACACCGATAACCGCGACCTGCGGGTATGCAACAGCATTGATGACCCGACTGTCGCCCGCAGTGGGGAGTGTGCCTTCCAGTTCCGCAGCGGCGCGACACCTGCCAGCCCGCGCCGACTCATTCAACGGGTGACTTCAACGGGGTGGGGCGCGGCCAACGATGAACTCACGTTGACGGCTTACTTTAGTGGGGTCAATTTCCCCGCTGAGGCCAAGATGGTCTTAACCGTCATCTACACCGATGGGACGACCGCAACCATTAATTCCAATATCCCGACCGGAACGTATGATTACCGCGCACGGACGCGCACACTGACGCTCACCAAACCCGTCCAGCGGGTAGTCATCAAATTCAACATCGCCAAGCGCACCGGACGGCTGCGGATTGACGACGTGACACTAACGCTAACCCCGCGTGCGGTGTCATTCACCAACCCGCTGATAAGCTTACCGCCCGCGCCGTAACAACTCGGCGGCAGCGCGGATGTGGTCGGGGGTTGTGCGGCAGCACCCCCCAATCACCCGCGCCCCGGCGGCATACCATGCTAGCGCATCAGCCGCGAAGGTCGCACATGCGCCGTCGCCGTGCCACGTCTTGCTGGCTGGGTCATAGGTCTCACCAGAATTAGGGTAAGTCAAAATCGGGGTTTCAGTAGCGGCGTGCATCGCCTTGACCAGCGCCGGCACATATTCTGGCGGGGTGCAGTTCATGCCGACGGCGGCCACCTGTGGGTGCGCGCCGATTTCTGCCGCACAGTCGTTTATTCGGTCGCCATAATTCGTCGATTCGCCGTCCCGCGCCGAAAAACTCACCCATGCCCACACGCCGGGGAACTCATCCAACAGGCGCACGATGGCCCGCGCCTCATCGAGGCATGGGATGGTCTCACAGGCCAAGATGTCTGCCCCGGACGCGGCCAATACCGCCATACGCGGGCGGTGAAAATCCATCAAATCGGCGATACTGAGGCCGTAATCGCCCCGGTATTCCGACCCATCGGCGAGGAACGCGCCATACGGGCCAACCGAGGCGGCCACCAATGGGCGCGGACGCCCGGCACGATTGGCCGGGTCTGACCAGAAGGCATCCCGCGCCTCGGCAGCCAGCACAACCGACAGCCGCATCAAATCGGCGGCGCGCTCATGACTGATTCCACGTCGGGCGAAGCCCTCAAAGGTTGCTTGGTAGCTGGCAGTCGTCGCCACGTCCGCCCCCGCCGCGTAATAATCGGCATGGACGGCGCGGATAAGCTCAGGCTGTTCGGCCAACAGGCGCGCTGACCACAGCGGGTCGTTTAGGTCAGCACCGCGCTGTGCCAGCTCCGTCCCCATCGCCCCATCGAGAACGACGACCGCGTGCTGGGCGAGAATGTTAGAAATCGGGTCGGCCACCCTCAACCTCCCGTATTGCGGAAGGTGGTCGGCAGCGGCTCGACCGTCCCACGCGGCAGCGGGAGGTCGGTCGCGGTGAAAGTCGGCAGCATCACCGGCGGCAGGGGCCGGATGCGGATGACGCGCACATCCGACAGCCAAAGCTCGCCGGTTTCATCACGGAAACGCGCTTGGACGAGCAGGCTGTCACCCGCTGGCTCACCGACGACGTGAGGGGCGCTGCACAACGTGCGGTAGGCCAGTTCCTCGCCGGGTGTGGTCTGCGAGAACTGGTCATCGGCCAGCGCCACGACCACCAACGGCTGCTCATCGACCAGCGCCACGCGCAGGTCAAAAGCGGGGGCGAGGAGGGTCGTGCTGTAGCCGACACACACGCGCAGCGAATCGGACGGGACCACCCAGTCCGGCGCTAAGGCGATGGTCTGGCGCAGGCGGGTATCCTCATCAACACCGCCGACAAATACGAACGCACAGCCGGTCTCTGGACACTGTACGCCGTCGTCTTCGAGCGCGCCAGCGCGGGGAATGATGCGCCACGCCGAGATGGTATCAAAACCGACCAGTGGCAGCTCGAACACATCGGGCATCGGCTGGGGGGGCTGCACGGTCGGCGTTGGGGTAGGCGTAAGCGAAGCACTCGCAGAGGGCAGCGCCGTTTCGGCAGGAGTCCCGGTTGCCGTGGATTCCGGGGGGGTGACGGTTAGTGTCGGCGTCACGGTCAGCACCGCCGTTGGGGTCAAAGTTGGGGTGGCCGTCAGCGACGGGGTAAACGTCTCGGTCGGGCTGGCGGTCGGCTCCGGTGAAGGGGTCGTGGTCGGGACAACCGGCGTCTCGGACGCGAGGGCGCGCCCCTCTGCGGCGACCACACAGGCCACCAAGACCATCGACACACAGACCTTCACCGTCCAACTGCGCTGTAGGCATAGCATGGGTCGAGGCATCCAATAGGGTTCTCGTCTCAGCCAACACAGGGACTACACCATCAGTGTAATGCAGACTGTAGCATTACATCAATGACGATGATGTCCTATTTATGGGGTGTTTGCCCACCGATTTACCGTCTCATGCCTGTCGCTGTTCGGGGTTAGAATCAAGAGGCAGCAGTCGCAAAACGGGTGCGGACTGCTGCCTCTGGGTACGCATGGGGGTGGTGGACTGCTTTTCATTCAGTTCGCGCAGGGTCTCCTGTGCGACGTAGACCAGCTCCTCCAACAACCCTGCGATGTCATCGGGGTGGAGTGTCGTAAATTTCGGCAGTTCGCCGTCACTGACGGCGGAGTGCAGGTCATCAATCATCTGGAGGAGGTCTGGGAGACCGTCGCCCGCGTACAGGCTGCTCATCTTGGTCAGGACGGAAGCGGCGCGGGTCGTCTGGTTCGGGTTCATTGGGTTGCGTTCCCCTCGTGCAAACCGGCGGTCGTAGCGCCGGTGGATGTTCGGATGCGAGTGTGGGAGATAGAAAAGGACACGGGCTGTTGTCAGTCCCGTGTCCTCCGCTCTGAAACTTGCTTCGGAACACCGATGCGTGGGGGTGGCCGCACCTATTGGTTGATGGGCATCCTCCCGCGAGACTGACAGATCGTGCTGTTAAAGGTCGGCTTAAAGACGGCGTTGGCGCTCAGGCCAAGGGCAGTAGGCGGAATCGGGTCAACGATTCCCAATCCTCCCGTGGATGCGAGGCGCATCGCGTCGAACGACGCCCAAGCGCTCTCACCGCCGTGAGGCAGAATCCGCCCACGGAGTCCACGCAGGATGAGCGCGAGCCGGGTGCCAAACTGGCGCTCCATACGGACGATAGGCAGGACGACGCCACGGGCAGCGGCGGTTTCATGCGAAACGCCCGCGCTCCCGTCCGCGCTGCGGGTAGTGAAGATGCTGTGATGTGTATTCATCTTTTACCCCTCCTGTCTAATCCATTATCCGAATGGTCAAGCGACTTACCGAACCAAACTAGGCACTTCTGTCAATATCAATCGCGGTATTGTTCAGCATCGCCAACAGGCTGTCACCAGTGATAAACACTCGGCGCATCCCCTGCGGCTTGCTGATCTTGAGGTAGCCCCGCGCAATAAGACGCTTGAGGGTACTCAGGCTGATGCCGAGTGCCTCAGATGCCTCTTGGCGCGAATACACCGCACCGGGGTCAATTGTCTGTTTGTTTGTGCTGGACATGTTGAACCCATTACCTCTTTCGATGTCCCTAGCATGACACACCTTATATAGGGTTGTCAAGGGGTCAGGACGCACACCATCGGGCGGAGACGGTGATAAAAAGCCCCCAACGATTAGGGGTTTCATAACGTTCAGCGCTCATGGCGTTCGTAGAATACAGGTTTAAGCCACGCCACATCAATGATATTACCTTCTGTCTGACCGGCGAGGTCGATAAATTGACCATTCACCATCAGCATCGTTTCGCCCGTAATGACTGCGAACTGTCCAGTTTGTGCTTGATAAGCAACACCCTTTAACTGAGGAAAAATCGCTCGATCAGATAAACCGTGGCCGTCTCGGTAGTCAAACCGCCCGCGAGTGAACGTGCATGGTCTTTCCGGATTCTCTGCTTCTTCGGGTTCACGGCACTGTCCGACAATAATTCCCGGACTATCGTTCCACAAACTCCACGAGAAATACTCGATGCTTTTGAGAAAAACCATCGAGCATGGCAACTGTAGACAATGTGAGGACGCGAAATCTCCACGTGGCGCGGTGATACCAT